>JAJXSP010000021.1 GCA_021784515.1 Myxococcales bacterium
CATTACCCCGCTCGACCCGCCGACGGTGAGCTACTGCACCGCCTGCGTCGAGCAGGAGCGCTCGCGCGGCAAGCGGCGCGCGGTGATGACCACCACTGGCAAGAATTCGAAGGGGATCGTCGCGCGCGTCTCCGCGCGGATCGCCGAGCTGGGCGGCGATATCCTCGACATCTCGCAGACGCTGGTCGGCGACTACTTCACGATGATCATCGTCGTCGACGCGGGCTCCCTCGCCGTGCCGTTCGAGCGCTTCCAGGAGGCGATGGTATCCACGGCGCGCGAGATGGGTTGTCAGGCGATGGTCATGCACGAGGACGTCATGGCCTCGTTGAATCGAGTCTAGCGCAATGGCGATCTGGGAATCCGAAGAGGTCAGGTCGACGCTCCGGATGATCGAGGCAGAGCACCTCGACATCCGCGCCGTCACGATGGGCATCTCGCTGCGCGACTGCATCAGCGAGGATCTCGGGCGAACCTGCGACCGCGTGTACGAGAAGATCACCCGCTGCGCCGAGCGCCTCGTGCCGACGGCGCAGGAGGTCCAGGCGGCGTTCGGCGTGCCGATCACCAACAAGCGCATCTCGGTGACCCCGATCGCGCTGATCGGCGAGGCGTCGCGCGCGCGCTCGTTCGTGCCGCTCGCGGAGACGCTCGATCGCGCCGGCGCCGCCCTCGGCATCGACTACGTCGCCGGGTTTTCGGCCTTGATCGAAAAAGGGATTACGCCCGGCGACGCGGCGCTCCTCGACTCCATCCCCGAGGCGCTCTCGACGACGGCGCGGGTCTGCTCCTCCATTCAAGTGGCCACTACGCGCGCCGGGATCAACATGGACGCCATCCGCCAGATGGGCCAGGTGATCAAGGCGACCGCCGAGCGCACCGCCGACCGCGGCGGCATCGGCTGCGCCAAGCTGGTGGTGTTCGCCAACATCCCCGACGACAACCCGTTCGTCGCCGGCGCGATGCACGGCGTCGGCGAGGGCGACGTGGTGATCAACATCGGGGTTTCCGGACCGGGCGTCGTCAACTCCGCGATCCGCCGCCTGCGCGAGGAGAAGGCCGATTGCGATCTCGGCGACATCGCCGAGACGGTGAAGCGAATGGCCTTCAAGGTCACCCGCGCCGGCGAATTGATCGGGCGCGAGGTGGTGCGGAGGCTCGGCAACGCGCGCTTCGGGATCGTCGATCTCTCGCTCGCCCCGACGCCGGCGATCGGCGACTCGGTGGCGGAGATCCTCGAGGCGCTCGGGCTGGAGCGCGCCGGAGCGCCCGGTTCCACGGCGGCGCTCGCGCTGATCACCGACGCGGTGAAGAAGGGCGGCGTGATGGCCTCGAGCTATGTCGGCGGGCTCTCGGGCGCGTTCATCCCGGTGTCGGAGGACCACGGGATGATCGAGGCGGTCGAGGAGCACGCGCTCACGCTCGAGAAGCTGGAGGCGATGACCGCCGTCTGCTCCGTCGGGCTCGACATGGTGGCGGTCGCCGGTGACACGAGCGCCGAGACGATCTCCGCCGTCATCGCCGACGAGATCGCCATCGGCGTGGTGAACAACAAGACCACCGCGGTGCGCATCATCCCGGTGCCCGGGAAGAAGGTCGGCGACAAGGTGGTCTACGGCGGCCTCCTCGGCGAGGCGCCGATCATGCCGGTGAACCGCTTCGGCTGCGCCGACTTCATCCGCATGGGCGGGCGCATTCCCGCCCCCGTCATCTCCCTGCGGAATTGACGGAATGCCGGCGGGCGGCGCCCGTACCATCGGGCGCCATGAAACTCGGACTCCGCCTCGTCATCGTCGCCGCCGCCGTCGCCGGCTGCGGCAACAGCCCCATCAACAACTTCGTCGCCCCGTCCGATCTCGCCGCCCATGAAGGCGACTTCGCGACGCCGCCCGGCGCCGATCTCGCGACGCCGCCCGGCGCCGATCTCGCGACGCTGCCCGGCGCCGACCTCGCGATGTCGGGCGCCGATCTGGCTCCCTCTCCCGATTTCGCCGCCCCGGCGGGGTCCGATCTCGCGACGTGGGTCGACCTCCAGATCGCGCCGGGCCCCGACTTCGCGGTCGGGCCCGACCTCTCCCACGATCCGTGCACGAACGGCGTGAAGGACGGTGAAGAGACGGACGTCGATTGCGGCGGCAAGCTGTGCGCGCCGTGCGCAGTCGGGAAGGGCTGCCTCCACGGCGCCGACTGCCAGAGCGCGGTCTGCACGAACCAGAAGTGCGCCGCCCCCAGCTGCAACGACGGCGTGCTGAACCAGGACGAGAGCGACGTCGATTGCGGCGGCCGGGTCTGCCTGAAGTGCGACACCGGCCGGACGTGCAAGGGGGGCACCGACTGCGTCAGCAACCTCTGCACGAACAACATTTGCAAGCCCGCTCCGACGTGCGTCGACGGGATCCAGAACCAGGGTGAGAGCGACGTCGATTGCGGCGGGCCGAACTGCCCGAAGTGCATCGATGGCAGGGCGTGCTTCGCCGGCGGCGACTGCCAGAGCAACCTCTGCACGAACAATGTGTGCAAGCCCGCCCCGACCTGCTTCGACGGGATCAAGAACCAGGATGAGACCGACGTCGACTGCGGCGGCCTGATTTGCGCGAAGTGCGCGAATGGCAGGTCATGCAACGTCGGCGGCGACTGCGCGAGCGCCATCTGCACCAACAACGTGTGCAAGCCCGCGCCGTCGTGCTTCGACGGGATCAAGAACCAGAACGAGACCGACGTCGACTGCGGCGGCGTCTGCCCGAAGTGCGGATTCGGGAAGATGTGCTTGGTGAACGCGGATTGCGGCAGCAACTCCTGCCCCAATCACCTCTGCGCGGGGCCGCTCAACCTGTCGTTCGCGCCGCCGAAGGGGACCATGGTCGGCACCGGCCCGTGGGGCGTGACGATCGCCGACGTGAACGGCGACAAGAAGCCCGACGTGCTGGTGTCGATCAGCGACGCTGACGCGATGATGGCGGGCAGCCTCGCCGTGCTGCCCGGCAATGGTGATGGCACGGTCGGGGTGCAGAAGAGCTTCGGCCCGATCGGCGCCGCGCGCTACGCGGTGGTCCGCGACTACAACGGCGACGGCCTCCAGGACGCGGTGGTGACGAGCTACAACAACGGCGGCGTCGCGGTGCTGCTCGGCACCGGCAACAATACGCTGTTCGCCAACCCCGTGAACTACGCGACCGGCACCCACGCGTTCGGCCTCGCCGTCGGAGACTGGAACCTCGATAACCGGCTGGACCTCGCGGTCGCCAACTTCGACGGCAACGACTTCAGCCTGCTTTCGGGCAATGGAAATGGCACCTTCGGGATGGCGTCGAACGTCGCGCTGGCGGGCGCGGCCGGCATCGCGACCGGCGACTTCAACGGCGACGGAAAGGCCGACCTCGTCGTGACCGCCAATACGGGGAACACGCTCGACGTCTATCCGGGAATGGGCAATGGCATGTTCGCCGCGCCGACCGCGCTCACCGTCGGGTCGTCGCCGGCGCTGGTGGTGGTGGCCGACTTCAACGCCGACGGAAAGCCCGACATCGCCGATTCGGACTTCGGGGGAGGGACGGTGAGCGTGCTGCTGAACAATGGCAATGGCAGCTTCGCGGCGGCGGCCTCCTACACCGTCGGCACGAACCCCCATACGCTCGCGGTCGCGGACTTCAACCTCGACGGGCAGCCCGACCTCGCCGTGTCGAACGAGACCGACAACACCGTGAACGTCCTGCTCGGGAAGCCCAATGGTACGTTCGTCGTGCAGGCGCCGATCGCCGTCGGCTCCGGGCCGATCGGTGTGGCGGCGGGCGATCTGAACGGCGACGGTCGGCCCGACATCGTGGTGGCCGGCTATTCGAGCAACGACATCAACATCCTGTTGAACACGTCGATGTAGCGGATCGGGCCGTCTTGCGACGGCGGCGGCCGCGCGCCAAGATGCGCGGATGCGTCTCCTCGCCGTGCTGCCGTTCGCTCTCGTCGCGACGGCGCACGCGGCCGAATACAAATACCTCGCCCCCGGCGACGGCGCGCGCCTGCGGTGCGACGCGCCGGCCGGTTGGCAGGCGCCGGAGCTCGACGAGCGGTCGTGGCTCGCCTCCGACGGCGGCGCCCAGCCGATCGTCGACGGCGCGTGCTCGACGCTCCGCTTCCGGCGGCGGTTCGACGTCGGCCCCGAGGCGGCGCACCTCCCCGCGCTCACGCTCCACGTGCGCTACCACGATGGATTCGTGGCCTGGCTCAATGGCGTCGAGGTCGCGCGCCGCCGCCTCTCGGAAGGGAGCGCGCTCGCCGACGAGCCGCACGGGCCCGAGGCCGAGCGCTTCGTGATCCCGCTGGTGCCGGGGATGCTGCGGCCAGCGGGGAACGTGCTCGCCGTCGAGGTTCGGCCCGCGCGCGCCAACGCGGCGCCGAGCGGCGAGGCGTGGCTCGACGGCGCGGACGCGGTGCGGATCGTCCGCGGGCCGTACCTGCAGCGCGTGCTCGACGGCGAGGCGTGGGTGCACCTCGAGACCGACGTGCCGACCGAGGTCGCGGTGCGCTTCTCCCCGGTTGGAGCGACGCGCGCATTCGAGCGCGAGGCGAAGAGCCCGGCGCTCGCCACGCGCCACGCGGTGCGGCTGGTGGGGCTCGAGCCCGGCGTCGCCTATCGCTATCAAGTGACCGCCAGCATCGCCGGATTCGCCGCCGGCGTCGGCCCCGCCACCGTCGAGGCGCGCTTCCACACCCCGCCGACGCGGCTCCACCCGCTGCGCTTCGTGGTGTTCGGCGACGTGCGCTCCGGCCACGACGTCCACGCCGAGATCACCCGCGCCGTGGCGGCGGAGGATCCCGATCTCGTGCTCCTCACCGGCGACCTGGTCGACCGCGGCACCGACGAGGGCGACTGGGAACGCTACTTCGACATCGCGGCGCCGCTGCTCCAGCAGGTGGCGGTCTATCCGGCGATCGGAAACCACGAATACGCGTCCAAGCGCCGGGGCCTCGACAACTACCGCAAATACTTCCCCCACGACGGGCCGACGTGGTGGAGCTTCGACGCGGCGGGCGTCCACTTCGTCTGCCTCGACTCCCAGATGATGCGCGATCCCGAGCAGCGCGCGTGGCTGGAGCGCGATCTTCCCGCCGCCCGCGCCCGCGGCGTGCGCGCCATCTTCGCCTGGAATCACGACGGGCCGTGGTCGTCGCAGCTCCACGGCGACAATGCGGTCGCGGTGCACGACTACGCCCCGCTCCTCGAGCGCTACGGCGTGGCGGTGATCTTCTCCGGCCACGACCACGATTACGAGCGCGGCCGCGTGGGAGAGGTGAATTACGTGGTCTCGGGCGGCGGCGGCGCCGAATTGCGGACCCCAAAGTGCGGAGTCCCGAAAAGACGCTCGTGCGGTCCGCGCGTGAAGGCGTTCGCCAACGAGCACCACTACATCGTGGTCGACGTGCAGCAGGATCGCTTCCGCCTCTGCCCGAAGCGGGCGGACGGAACGCTGCTGGAGGCTTGTCCGGTATTTCCGATTCGGAGGTAGGCGGGGTTCAGGGGAGGATCAGGAGCGCTTCGCCGCGACCGCCTCGACGCCGCGCGAAAAGGCGGTTTCGTTGAGCGGGATGAGCGAGGCCTTCTCCTTGAGGACCTGGCGGATCGCGCCGAGGAAGGTCTCTTTCGGGAACAGGCCGGTGGCCGCCTGGAGCGCGCCGAGGGCGATGATGTTCTTCACCACCAGCTTGCCGAGGTCCTGGGCGATCTTCGTGAACGGGACCCCGTAGACGCGCACCCGCGGGTCGAGCGCGGGCGCCTCGGCCACCGTCGAGCTGTCGTAGACCACCACGCCGCCCGGCACCACCTGCGGCCCGAACCTGGCGAGGCTGGGCGCGTTGAAGGCAACCAGGATGTGCGGCGACGGCGCGGCCGGCGAGAGCACTTCCTTCTCCGCGATTCGGACGTCGGCGTACGAGGTGCCGCCGCGCGACTCCGGTCCATAGCTCGGAATGTGCGTGGCGTCGAATCCCTCGTTGATCGCCGCCCGCGCGATGAGCAGCGCGGCGGTCTGCGCGCCGTCGCCGCCCGAGCCCGCCAGCTTGAGCCCGATGTCGTCGGAGAAGCCGATCGCCGGGAATCCCTGGCAGTGGCGCGCCGGCGCCTCGGCGACCCCGCCGACCACCTGGTAGAGGCGACCCGGGTCGAAGGTGGGGACCGGGATCGTCGGCCACGGCTCGGCGGCGACGTCCTTCTTCACGCCGAGCGGGAAGATCTTCGTCATCTCCTCCTTGACCCACTTCTCGGTTTCCTGCGGGGTCTTGTGGAGGTGCGTCGGGCATTCCGCGAGCACTTCGACGAAGGAGAATCCCTTGTGCTCGACCTGATTCTGGATCGCCCTCTTGATCGCCTTTTGCGCCTTCACGCGCTGCTTGTTGTCGTACAGGGCGACGCGCTCGACGTAGACCGGCCCGTCGAGCTGGGCGATCAATTCGGCCATCCGCATCGGCGTCCCGGCGAGGCGGTCGCGCCCGCTCGGCGAGGTCGAGGACCATTGCCCCATGAGGGTGGTGGGAGCCAACTGGCCGCCGGTCATTCCGTAGATCGCATTGTTGATGAAGATGACCGAAAGCGGGATTCCGAGCTGCGCCGTCGAGACGATTTCGGCGAGGCCGATCGAGGCCAGATCGCCGTCGCCCTGATAGCTGAGCACGATGCTGTCGGGGTTGGCGAGCTTGTGGCCGATCGCGACGGCGGGGGCGCGGCCGTGGGCGGCCTGCGTGTTCCCGACATCCATGTAATAGAACATGAAGACGCTGCACCCGACGGGCGACACCAGGACGGTGCGGTCCTGGATCCCGAGCTGCTCGACCGCGTCGGAGACGTACTTGTGGGCGAGGCCGTGACCGCAGCCCGGGCAATAATGGGTGCTGTGGCCCTTGAGGCCGCGGCCGTGGTCGTGCCGCTCGAACTTCTCGTAAAAGATGCTCATGAAATCACCTGTTGGGCAGTGCCCGAAATCGATTTCCGGGCGCCGGCGACGCGCGCCACGACCTCCGCCTGCGACGGCAGGACGCCGCCCGCGTGGCGGACGTGGTCAATCCGCGGCGCCATCACGCCGGCGTGGCTCAGCGCGAGGCGCATCTCGTCCTCCAATTGGCCGCTCGACGCCTCGACCACCACGATGCGGTCGATCTTCGGCAGCAGCGGCTGGAGCGCCTCGATCGGGAACGGCCAGAGGGTCTGCGGCCGGAACAGGCCCGCAGAAATCCCCTGTTGCCGCAATTCGCCGACCGCGCCCTTGGCCATCCGCGCGGGGGTGTTGCAGGCGAGGATGAGGACGTCGGCGTCGTCGCAGCGGTAGAGATCGGCGCGCTGCTCCTTCTGCATCGCGAGGTACTTCTGATCGAGGTACTGGTTGTGCGCCTCGAGGTCCTTCTCGTCGAGGATGATCGAATTGATCAGGTTGCCGCGGTGCGAGGCGCGGCCATTGACGGCCCACGGCGGCAATCCGGGTTTGACCATCGTCTTGGGCAGGGTGACCCGCCCGGTCATCTGGCCGAGGTAGCCGTCGGCCAGTACGATCACCGGATTGCGGTAATGGAAGGACAGCTCGAATGCGTCCATCGTGAAGTCGAGCATCTCCTGCGGCGTCGACGGAGCGAGGACGATCGCGTGGGTGTTGCCGTGGCCGAGGCCGCGGCAGGCGAGCTTGATGTCGCCCTGCTCGGGGCCGATGTTGCCAAGGCCGGGGCCGCCGCGCATGACGTCGATGAAGACGCCGGGCACCTCGGAGCCGATCATGTAGGAGATGCCGTCGAGCATCAGGCTGAAGCCCGGCGACGAGGTGAAGGTCATCGAGCGCAGCCCGGCGCCGCCGCAGCCGTACATCATGTTGACGGTGGCGACCTCGCTGACGGCCTGCAGGAAATGGCCGTCGACGCGCGGGAGCAGCTTGGCCATCAATTCGGCGCCCTCGGTGGAGGGGGTGATCGGGTAGCCGAAGAAGTGGCGGCAGCCGGCGAGCAGCGCGCCGATGGCGGCGGCGTAGGCGCCCTTGGTCACGAGCGGGCGGGCGTCGGCGAGCGGGAGCCGCTCGTCGGGGATGCGCTCGGGGATCGGGCGCTCCTGAACTTGCGGCGTGAACTCGTGCGCGGGCTCGGCGAGCGGCGAGTCCGTGCCCTCGGCGACCATGCCCCAGGGCTCGGGGCAGGCGGAGAAGCACAGGCCGCACTCGTTGCAGCCCGCGAGGTCCATCTCGACGGGCACCAGGCCGGTGGCGGAGTGGATCGCGTGCCCCTCGTGAATGCAGTGCTTCGCGCAGCTATCGATGCACCGGCCGCAGCCCTTGCAGAACTCGAGGAATACGAACGGGCGATCGCGGTCTCGCTGGCGGGGCTTTTCGCCTTCTGAATTCGACATGGCGCGGGACTATACAGCTAGGAGCCTGTTGGGGAAAGGCGCCGTTGCGAGGCGTTCGAGCCGCCGGCGAGGCGTGGGGCCCCGCCGAAGGACGGGGAGGCCGAAGGCCGAGAAGAGACGACGACGCTGGACTACTTTCTGTAATCCGAGGAGGAGCGACAAAGCATGGCCGAGCGGAGTGAGCGCCGCAGTAGGCGCATTACTCCAACAGGCTCCTAGCGCGCAGCGACGAACAGGGTCTGCGTCGCGACGCCGATCGCACCTTGCTCGTCGAAGAGATCGGCGCGCGTGAGCCCCACTCCATCGGGGTCGATCGCGGTGCGCGCGCGCATCGCCACCCAGTCGGTGCACGGGTGGCGCAGCAGGCTGACCGAGAGCTGGACGGGGACGAAGGTGTATCGCGAAGGCGGCAGCTCGGCGCTGATGCCGTTCGCGGAGTCCACCATGAGGAGCAGGCGGCCGAGCGGCGAAGTCTCCTCGCCCTCGACGAGCGGGACGCGCGGGCGGGTCCAGGCCGCGGCCGGGCCGGGCGTCTCGAAGTCGCCTTCGGCGAAGCGCCACTCGAGCGACTCGGCGTAGCCGAACGCGGCCACGTCGCCGAAGCGGGGCGTGGGCTGCTCTTCGACGAACGCCGGCGGCAGCTCCGACACGGCGACCGCGGGCACGCGACCGGGCGCGACGGCGATCCGCCACGCGTTCGCCTCCATCGCCACCCGTCCGGCGACGGAGAGCCGCGCGCGCGAGCGCTCGACGCGTGCCCCGGGGCGGACCACCTCGGCCTCGACGGTCAGCTCGCCGACGGCGACCGGGCCGAGGAAGTGGAAGTCGACGCGGGCGATGCGGGCGTCGTCGCGCGGGAGGCCGCGCTCGATGGCGCGGGCGAGGAGCGCGGCGGGCGGGCTGCCGTGCTGGAGGCGCGGGTCCCACGGACCGACGGTGGCGTCGGTGGCGCGAAAGCGATGGTCGCCGAGGGAGACGTAGTACGAGGGTGCGATCATGGCGCGCAGTGTAGGCGCCGTCCGCGCGCGCGGGGAGCGAGAACGCCGCCGAGCGGTGATAGAGTCGGAGCCGAAATGACGGGATCGAACGGGCGACGCGCGGTGGTTTCTCTGGCTCTCTTCCTGGCGGCGTGCGGCTCGCAGCCCGTTGGTGGCGGCGGCGATTTCGCGACGCCCCCGCAGCAGCAGCCCGATGCCGCGCAGGCCCCCGATCTCGCCCCGACGGGCTGCGAGCGCGACGGCGACTGCGCGATGGGCGGGCGCCGCATGGCCTGCTGCGCCGGCCGCTGCCTCGACGTGAGCGGCGACGCGAAGAACTGCGGCCGCTGCGGCAACGCCTGCGCCGGCAACTGCTGCGACGGCGCGTGCAGCGACCCGCAGACCGACGCCCGCAACTGCGGCGGCTGCGGGATGGCCTGCAGCACGACCCACGCGACGTCGGCGTGCGCGGGCGGCGAGTGCGGGCTGGGCGCGTGCGAGGCGGGCTGGGGCGACTGCGACCACGACGCGAAGAACGGTTGCGAAACCAACCTCCACGTCGACGCCGCGAACTGCACGGCCTGCGGGATGGCCTGCGCGCTCCCGCACGGCGTGACGGCCTGCGCCGACGGCTGCTACCTCGCCGCCTGCGAGTTCGGCTTCGACGACTGCAACGGCGATCCCTCCGACGGCTGCGAGCAGTCGGTCCTCGACGACGCCAACAACTGCGGCGGCTGCGGCGTGAGGTGCGCGGCGGTGCCAAACGGTCAGGCGAGCTGCGTGAACGCGACCTGCGAGCTGACCTCGTGCAACCAGGGATTCCTCGACTGCGACCACGACGCGAACAACGGCTGCGAGGTGCAGGGCGCCACCGACGCGAAGAACTGTGGCGCGTGCGGGGTGGCCTGCGCGCCGGGCCAGGTCTGCAAGGGCGGCGGCTGCACCTGCCCGATGTGCAACTTCCCGAACGCGAGCGCCTCGTGTGTCAACAACCAGTGCGTGTTCGAGCAGTGCAACCCCGGATATACGAATTGCGACCAGAACACGCAGAACGGTTGTGAGGTGTTCACCGACGGGGATCCGAAGAACTGCGGCGGCTGCGGCAACGTCTGCCCGCAGAACCTCCCCGGCTGCCTGAAGGGGCAGTGCGTGGCGTCGCCGTGCCTCGGCAACCCGCAGTGGACCCGCGTCACCTGCACCATCACGAGCTGGGTCTGGTCGAGCGACAACACGAAGAAGACGCTCGTCGACGCCAACGCCGCGCACACGCTCCAGACGGGGTGCCACCACGCGACCGACGCCGCGCTCCAGCAGCAGAACAACTGGATGTGCAGCCTCGACGGCAAGGGGTGGGTTTCGACGCAGACCTTCGTCATGGCGGGCTGCAACCAATCGTGGTGGCACGTCGGCGGCAGCTTCTCCGGCCAGTGCGGCGGCCACGACGGCGACGTCACCCGGCACCTCGTGCTGGGCGACAACGACTGCTATCCCTATTAACGGAGGAGGTCGTCGAGCGCGCGGCGCACGAGCTGGCGCGTCTCTTTCGGCACCTCGGGCGTCGGCAGGTTGCGGCAGAGCGCGAGGGTGCGGCGCAGCGAGGCGCAGGCGCCGGCGCAGCGCGGGCAGCCGGCGAGGTGGCGCTCCATCTCGGCGCACTGGGCGGGCGTGATGTCGTCCTCCTCGTGGCGCGACAGCAGCGTCAGGACGTCGGGGCAGGCGGCGGCGGCGCGCCCCGTCGGGAGGTCGCCCAGCACGGGCGCGACGCGCTCGCGCACCGACAGCCGCGCCCGGTGCAACCGGCTCTTGACCGCCTCGACGGTGAGCCCCAGCAGCGAGGCCACCTCGGGCGCGCTCAGCCCCTCCACGTCGCGCAGCAGGAGCACCTCGCGGTACTTCGGCTCGAGCGCCGCGATCGCCCCGTCGAGGGCGCGCCCGACCTGCCGCCGCGCCAGCTCCTCCTCGGGCGAGGCGCCCGGATCGGAGACGCGGCGCGCCACCTCCTCGTCGGCGGCGGCGCCCGACACGACGCGCTCGGGGGCGAATCGGCTCTTGCGGCGGCGCTTGATGCAGAAGCTCCGGGCGATGGTGAACAGCCAGGTGGACAGCGACGAGGCGCCGCGGAAGTCGGGGAGGCTGCGCGCCGCCGCGAGCAGCGTCTCCTGCGCCACGTCGCGCGCGTCCTCGCCGTCGCCGCACATGCGCGAGGTGAAGCGGAGGATCCGCGGCGTCACCTGCTCGAGCAGCGTCGAGAGGGCGGCGCGGTCGCCCGCCCGCGCGGCGGCGAGAAGGGCGGGATCGGGCGTGTTCGAGGTGGTGAGCGTGTCCACGGGCGGAGGAGGATACCGCGATGCGCGCGAGGCGTCAGGTGGCCGAGGGGGAGAGACCACCTTTTCCAACACCGTCACCCGGGAGGTCGCGGGAGGTCAGTCCTCCAGCAGCTCGAGGACGGCGCGGAGCAGCTCGTTGATGCATCGCTGCGCCTCGACCGACAGTCCGCCGAAGTCCAGGCCGGCGGTGTGGACCGACGCTCCGTCGAGCACCGCCTCGGAGATGCGCACCACGCGGCCGCGCAGCAGCAGGAGCGGCGCGCCGGTGGTGTCGGGCACGGCCAGCTCGATCTCCTCGCCGACGGCGAGCGCGTGCGGGACGCTCAGCAGCACCCCGCCCGCCGAGAGATCCTCGATGAAGGCGCGCCGCTCGTGGAGGTTCGCGCCGACCTCCACGCGCCAGGTGACCCGCGGGTAGCGTCGCATGCCGCCGTCGGGGATGCGCAGCAGCAGCTCGATCACCCCGAGCACACGCTCCTCGATCTCCCGGTCGCCGGGCGGGAACTCGAGGGCGATCTCGCAGCGGCCGTCCCGCGCGTCCACGCGGCCGACGCGTCCGACGAGCGGGTAGGGCGGCCCGTCGGTCCCCGAGACGTACAGCTCGACCTCGTCGCCGACGCGGGCGACGGGATCGGCGACGACGAAGCAGGCGCCGCGGCGGCCGAGGTTGCGCAGCTGGCCGTCGCGCGCGCCGAGCGCACCGACGGCGTGGACCTCTGCCCAGGAGTTGAGACGTGCGTGTTGTCGGTGCTCTCGGACCGTCATGGTCGGCAGATCACCAACGAGTCGGTCGGCCACGGGATACTCTGTTTCTCCATCGACCCGCAAGATTGGTGCGTTGACCCTCGCGGCCAGTTGATGGTAATCAAGCAGGCCCGACTGGCGCTCGCGTAGGCTGCGCGGATCGCGCCGGCTCGGCGCGATGGAGGCACCCATGGACGAGCCCGATCGGACCCCCGGCACCCTCGACACCGACCACGTCGAGGTCCGCACACTCTCGACGGACGACCTCGAATGGATGGTGCGGATCGACCGGGAGCACAGCGGTCACTCGCGCCGCGGCTACTACGAGGTGAAGCTCGCCGAGGCGCAGCGCGACACCGGCGTGAGGATCTCCCTCGCCGCGCTGGTGGGCGGCACGCCGGCGGGCTTCCTGATGGGGCGGGTCTACTACGGCGAGTTCGGCCAGCCCGACGCGACGGCCATCCTCGACACCATCGCCGTCGCCAAGGCATTCGCCGGGCAGGGCGTCGGCGAGGCGTTGCTGCGGCAGCTCCGGCTCAACCTCCAGGGGTTGCGCATCGACCGGATCCAGACGCTCGTCGAGTGGGACCAGCTCGGCCTCCTCGGGTTCTTCCGTCACATGGGCTTCCAGCCGGCGCCGCGCCTGTGCCTGGAGCTGTCCGTCAACACACGCGATTGACAGTTGTCAAGGCGCTAGGCGGGTGGTCGCCCGAGATTGTCGCTCGACCACCGCGCCGCGGCGCCGCCCTGAGGAGTCGGCGATGACGAAACCTTCCTCGATCGAGATCCTGTCGTGGCAGGCGGTGGCCCCGGGCGAGCCGCTGCAGCGGACGGCGCGGCGCCTCGAGCTCGCTTCCCTTCGCCCCGACGAGGCGGTGGTCGAGGTGGCCGGCTGCGGCGTCTGCCACACTGACCTCGGCTTCCTCTATGACGGCACCCGCCCCGGCAAGCCCTTCCCGCTCACCCTCGGCCACGAGATCTCCGGCCGCGTCGTCCACGCCGGGGCGAGCGCCGCCTCGCTCGTCGGAACGCCGGTGGTCGTGCCGGCGGTGATCCCGTGCGGCGAGTGCGCGCTCTGCAAGCAGGGACGCGGCTCGATCTGCCGCAAGCAGATCTTCCCCGGCTCCGACGTCGACGGCGGCTTCGCCACGCACGTCGTCGTCCCGGCGCGCGGCCTCTGCCCCGTCGACGAAGCGGCGCTCGGCCGGGTCGGGCTCGGCCTCGCCGACGTCTCGGTCCTCGCGGATGCGATCTCCACCGCGTACCAGGCGGTGATCCGCTCCGGCGTGCGGGCCGGCGATCTCGCGGCGGTCGTGGGAGTGGGCGGCGTGGGCGGCTTCGCGGCGCAGATCGCCGCCGCCCTCGGCGCGCACGTGGTGGCGCTCGACGTCGACGACGAGCGCCTCCGCCTCGCCGGCGAGCACGGCGCCGCCCTCACCATCAACTCGCGCGGCCTCGACCCCGGCGAGATCCGCAAGCGGATGGCCGCCGAGGGCAAGCAGCGCGGGTGGCCGGCGCTGTGCTGGAAGCTCTTCGAGACCTCGGGCCGCACCGCCGGGCAGCAGCTCGCCTTCGGCCTGCTCGGCTTCGGCGCGACGATGATGGTGGTCGGGTTCACGCGCGACAAGGTCGACGTCCGGCTGTCGAACCTGATGGCCTTCGACGCCACCCTCCAGGGCAACTGGGGCTGCCTGCCCGAGCACTATCCGGCCGCGCTCCAGCTGGTGCTCGACGGCAAGGTCCGCCTCGCGCCGTTCATCGAGCGCCGCCCCCTTTCGAGCATCAACGACACCTTCCGCGAGCTGCACGAGGGCAAGCTGAAGAAGCGCCCGGTGCTCGTCCCCGACTTCGCGTAGCGGGGACGGTGTTGACGTTTCTACCGTTCTCGCCCCGCGTAGCGGGGACGCGTAGCGGGGACGGTGTTGACGTTTCTACCGTTCTCGCCCGGTTGAAAAAGCGGGTCAAAAAAAGAAGTGTAGAAACAGCAACACCGTCCCCAAGGAGCCCCAAGGAGAGAGCCTCATGACGTTCGAGCTGCACGATCACGATCTCGCGCCCTGGGCCGGCGCTTCGGGCAAGGTCCGTTACGAGCTGCGCCCCGCCCGCACCCCGTCGGGCGCCGTTGCCGAGGGGCTCTTCGCCGCCTGGATCACCCTCGACAACCCCGGCCAGTACAACTCCTACACGACCGGGATGGTGAAGGACGTCATCCTCGCCTTCCGCCACGCCTCGAACGCGCGCGACGTCGTCGCCGTCGTCTTCACCGGCGCCGGTGAAAAGGCGTTCTGCACCGGCGGCAATACCAAGGAGTACGCCGAGTACTACGCCGGCCGCCCGCTCGAGTATTCGCAGTACATGCGGCTCTTCAACGACATGGTCTCGGGCATCCTCTCCTGCGACAAGCCGGTCATCTGCCGCGTCAACGGCATGCGCGTCGGCGGCGGGCAGGAGATCGGCATGGCCTGCGACTTCTCCATCGCCAGCGACCTCGCCACCTTCGGCCAGGCCGGCCCGAAGCACGGCTCGGCCCCCGACGGCGGCTCGACCGACTTCCTGCCGCTCTTCGTCGGCGTCGAGGGCGCGATGCTGAGCTGCACGCTCTGCCTCCCCTGGACGGCCTATCAATCGAAGCGCCTCGGCCTGATCACCGACGCGATTCCGGTGCTCAAGGTGGACGGGAAATTCGTCCCCAATCCGCTCGTGGTGACCGACCGCTGGCTCGACGGCGGGCGGATCGTCTACGGCGACACGAAGTCGGGCGACGAGCTCAAGGCGGGCAAGGAGCTGCTCGCGAAGGGGGCGATCGATCTCGCGCCGCTCGACGCCACCGTCGATCGCATGGTCACCAGCCTCCTGATGACGATGCCCAATTGCCTGCAGAAGACGATCGAGTCGGTACGCAAGCACAAGCTCGAGCACTGGGACAAGAACAAGGAAACCAATCGCGCCTGGCTCGCGCTCAACATGATGACCGAGGCGAATGCCGGCTTCCGCGCCTTCAACGAGGGGCCGCGCGACCGTCGCGAGGCCGACTTCGTCCGGCTGCGGCAGGCGATGGCGCGCGGCGAGGCGTGGAGCGCGGAGCTGATCGAGTCGATCCTGCCGCCGAAGAATACGAGGTAATC
The DNA here is from genome assembly GCA_021784515.1 of Myxococcales bacterium. GTDB lineage: Bacteria > Myxococcota_A > Polyangia > Palsa-1104 > SHYY01 > SHYY01. Next base: position 15,548 of record JAJXSP010000021.1, read on the forward strand.
GAATGACGGCCACCGACGATCCGGTGCAGGCGGCGCTGCGTGCCGAGGGGCAGCTGCTCCACCTGCTCCTCAACCGCCCGAAGGGCAACGTCCTCGACGGGAAAATGCTCGCCGCGATCACCGCGGCGATCGAGCGGCACGCCGCCGAGCCTGCATTGAAGGCGATCGTCTTCGAGGGCGCCGGCCCGCACTTCTCCTTCGGCGCCAGCGTCGCCGAGCACGTGCGCGAGCAGGCGCCCGCGATGCTCCAGCAATTCCACGGATTGTTCCGACTCCTCGGAAAGCTGGGGATTCCCACGGCGGCGGTGGTGCGCGGCTCCTGCCTCGGCGGCGCCTGCGAGCTGGCGGCCTGGTGCAGCTTCGTCTTCGCCTCTCCCGACGCCACCTTCGGACAGCCGGAGATCAAGCTGGCCGTGTTGCCGCCGATCGCCTCGCTGCTCCTGCCGTGGCGCCTCGGTGGCGGGCGCGGCCTCGAACTGTGCGTCACCGGGCGGACCGTCTCCGCGACGGAGGCGCAGGCGATCGGGCTGGTGAACGACGTCGCCGACGACCCGCACGCCGCGCTCTACGCGTTCCTGGAAAAGAACGTATTGCCGTCGAGCGCCTCGTCGCTGCGCTTCGCCGAGCGCGCCGCGCGCGCCGAGCTTTCCCGGCTGATCGACGACGAGCTGCCGAAGATCGAGCGGCTCTATCTCGACGAGATGATGGCGACGCCCGACGCCAACGAAGGGATCGCCGCATTCATGGAGCGCCGCAAACCGAAGTGGGTCGCCGACGGCGGAGGCGGCAAATGAGCGCCGGCCTCGATGCGATCGTCGAGCGCGCCGACGCCCTCTATCACGACATCGATCTTACCTGCGTGAAGCAGTGGCGCGAGGCGCACGGCGGCGCGCGCGCCGTCGGCTACATGCCGATCTACGTCCCGCGCGAGATCATCGACGCCGCCGGGATGCTCCCCGTTGGAATCATGGGCGGACGCGGGCAGATCGAGATCATTCGCGGCGACGCCTGGTTCCAATCCTATATCTGCCAGATCCCGCGCAGCACGATCGAGCTGGCGCTGACCGGCCGCCTCGACTGCCTGGACGGCTTCCTCTTCCCGTCGATCTGCGACGTGATCCGCAACCTGTCGGGCATGTGGCGCGTGCTCTTCCCGCAGAAGTACACGCGCTACCTCGACGTGCCGCAGAACTTCGACCCCGCCGTCGGTGGCCGCTTCTTCGCGCACGAGCTGGGCGGGCTGCGCGACGATCTCGGCAAGCTCGCCGGGCGCGCGATCTCCGACGACGATCTGCGCGCCTCGATCGCCCGCTACAACGAGAATCGCCGCGCGATCGAGGAATTGATAGCGCTGCGCGCGGAGGCGCCGCACCGCGCCCCGGCGTGGGAGGCCTATTTGATCCTCTACGCGGGCAACCTGCTCCCCGTGGAGGAGCACACCGCGATGGTGCGCGACTACGTCGCCGCGGCGAAGGCGGCCACCGATCGCGCGCCGCGCGACCAGGCCCGCGTGGTCATGCTCGGCTCGTTCTGCGAGCAGCCGCCGCTCATGCTGGTGAAGACCCTCGAGCGCGCCGGCTGCTACGTGGTGTGGGACGACACCGCGCTCGGCCGCCGCTGGCCGCAAGGCGACGTCGCCACCGACGGCGATCCCATTGTCGCGCTGTCCGACGCCTTCATCTCGCGCAGCCCGGCCACCGCGGCGAAGTACCAGCCCGAGGGCGACCGCGGCGAGCCGCTCGTGCAGATCGTGAAGCGCTCGCGGGCCGAGGGCGTCGTCTTCGGCGCGCCCAGCTTCTGCGACCCCGCGCTGCTCGACCAGCCGATGCTCCAGGACGCGCTCGACAAGGTGGGCATTCCCTGGACGGCGTTCAAGTACGCCGAGAACCTCGGCCAGTTCCAGGTCATTCGCGAGCAGGCCGGCACCTTCGCCGACTCCATCAGACTCTGGGGAGAGGCGTAATCATGAGCCAGCCCGCCAAAGCCCAAAAAGACCGCTCGATGGCCCAGCAGAAGGAGATGATCGCGGGCCATTTTCACGCCCTCTCCACGGCGAAGGAGTCGGGGCGAAAGGTGGTCTACACCTTCGTCCCCGGCAACCTCACCGAGCTGATGCACGCATTCGACGTGCTGCCGGTCTATCCCGAAATCAATGCCCTTCAATCGGGGATGCGCAAGCGCTCCGGGGCATTCATCGCCGAGGCGGAGCGGCTCGGCCACTCCGAGGATGTCTGCACCTACGTGAAGTGCGACATCGGAATGCTGAAGAACGGCAACATCGGCCCGACGGGCGAGAAGCTGCCGCCGCCCGACCTGCTCCTTTTGTCCTACACGGGCTGCTTCACCTTCATGAAGTGGTTCGAGCTGCTCAAGCGTGAGTACGACTGCCCGGTGGCGATGCTCCACGTCCCCTATCAGGGCGACGGGCGCTTCAGCCCCGGAATGCGCGACTACGTGGTTTCGCAATTGCGCAGCGAGGTGATCCCCAAGCTCGAGCAGATCACCGGCAAGAAGCTCGACGAGGCGAAGCTCCAGGAGGCGCTCGCGCGCTCGTCGATCGCCGAGGACGACCTGGTCCACGTGCTCGAGCAGGCCAAGCACCGCCCGTCGCCGATCGACTCCTATTTCGGCGGCGTCTACTACATCGGTCCGATGTTCACCGCGTTCCGCGGCACGCAATCCGCGATCGAGTACTACCGGATGCTGCGCGAGGAGATCGACGAGCGCGTGAAGGCCGGCGAGGGGCCGGTGACGCCCGAAGGGCCGATGAAGAATGGCGAGAAATACCGCCTCGTCGTCGAGGGGCCGCCCAACTGGACCAGCTTCCAGGAGTTCTGGAAGATGTTCTACGACGAGGGCGCCGTCGTGGTGGCCTCGTCCTACACCCGTGTCGGCGGCGTCTACGACACCGGCTTTCGCCACGACGCGAACCGGCCATTCGAGACGCTCGCCGACTACTGCGCCGGCTGCTACACGAACCTCGATTTGCCGACGCGGATCGGCCTGCTATCGAAGTGGGTGAAGGACTACGACGCCGACGGCCTGCTGGTCAATTCGGTGAAGAGCTGCAATTCGTTCTCGGCGGGCCAGCTGCTGATCCTGCGCGAGGTGGAGAAGCGCACCGGGCGGCCGGGCGGCTTCATCGAGACCGACCTCGTCGATCCCCGCTATTTCTCGGCCGCCAACGTGAAGAACCGCATCGAGAGCTACTTGCAGATGATCGAGCAGAAGCGGCACAACCCCTCGGCGATCGTGTCCGAGGGGCCGAAGGCCGGCGCGCTCCCGGTGATGCCATGAGCCGACCGCGCCTGCCGAAGGCAGGGGCTTTCGAGCGGTCGGCTGTCCAAGGTAGGAAACAACCATGAAATTGTTCCTTGGTATCGACCTCGGCTCGACGACGACCAAGGCGGTGCTGCTCGACGAGGGCGGCGCCGCGCTCGGACGCGGAATCACCAACAGTCGATCGAACTACCACCTCGCCGCCGACATCGCGCGCGACGAGGCGCTCATCGCCGCGCGCTTCACGCTCCTCGACCGCGCACTCGAGGCGGCGGGCGAGACCGGCGAGGAGGCGGTGCTGTTCCGAAAGCGGCTCGACGCGCGCTTTCGCAAGGAGCAGCGGATGTCGCAGCTTTCGTCGCTGCGCGAGCGCGCTCTGCGCGAGGCGGGGGAGGGCGGCCGCTTCGGCTCGCGCGCCGCCGCCGTCGTCGAGCGGCTGCTGCTGATCTTCGACGACATCGCCACCGACTGGCGGCGCCCGCACCTCGCCAAGGCGAAGTCCGACTTCTTCCGCGATCAGGCGGCGAGCGACTTCTCGCGGCTGGCCGAGCAGCACGCCACGCGCGAGGCGCCCTTCGACGGCCTGATGAGCGTCTTCGACAAGACGATCATTCAAGTCGAGAACGAGCGGCTCGACCTCGGATTCGAGCGCAACATCGGGCCCGCGCTCGCCTCGTGCCTGGCCAACGAGTCGGGGGCGCGCCGCGAGCGCTACGAGGCCTGCGTCACCGACGCCGCCAGCATTCCAATCGAGGTCGCGGCGACGATCGGCACCGGATATGGCCGGCAGACTCTGCCCTTTGCGAAGGAGCAGATTCGCTCCGAAATCCTCTGCCACGGCCTCGGCGCGCACGCGATGTACCCGCGCACCGCGACGGTGCTCGACATCGGCGGCCAGGACACCAAGGCGATCCAGGTCGACGGCAGCGGCATCGTCACCAGCTTCCAGATGAACGATCGCTGCGCCGCCGGCTGCGGGCGCTATCTCGGATACATCGCCGACGAGATGAACCTGGGAGTCCACGAACTGGGTCCGCTGGCGCTCGAGTCGACGCGCCACGTGAAGATCAACTCCACCTGCACCGTCTTCGCCGGCGCCGAATTGCGCGACCGGTTGACGATGGGGCAGCGGCGCGAGGACATCCTGGCCGGTTTGCACCGCGCGATCATCCTGCGCGCGATGGCGCTCCTGGCCCGCTCGGGCGGCGTCGGCGACGAGTTCACCTTCACCGGCGGAGTGGCCAACAATGGCGCGGCGGTGAAGGCCCTGCGGCAGCTCGTCGCCGAGAACTACGGCGAGCGGACGATCAACATCTCGCCCGAATCCATCTACACCGGTGCGCTCGGGGCCGCCCTGTTCGCCAGGCGCTCCGTCGAGACCCCGCAAGCGTGAGGCAGACGCAATGACCAGCAAGGCCACCATCCTCACCGCCGGGATCGACGTCGGCTCGAGCGCCGTCAAGGTCGCCATCGTCGAGAGCGAGAAGGGCAGCGGCCGCGAGCGGCCCGGGGCGAAGATCGTCGCCCGCACCGTCGAGCGCAACCGTCGCCGCGATCCCGGCCAGGTCGTGACGCTCGCATTCGAAACCGCGCTCGAGCATGCCGGCGTGAAGCGCGGCGACCTCGCCTACATCGCCACCACCGGCGAGGGCGAGTCGGTCGAGGAGCGCACCGGCCATTTCTACGGAATGACCGCCCACGCCCGCGGCGCGCTCTACCTCGATCCGAGCGCCCGCGCCGTCATCGACGTCGGCGCGCTCCACGCCCGCGCGGTGCGCTTCGACGAGCGCGGCCGCGTGCTCGATTACCGCATGACCAGCCAGTGCGCCTCGGGGACCGGGCAGTTCCTCGAGAACATCGCGCGCTACCTGGGAGTCACGCTCGACGAGGTCGGCCCGCTCTCGCAGACCGGCCAGAACCCGGAGAAGGTGTCCGGCATCTGCGCGGTGCTCGCCGAGACCGACGTAATCAACATGGTTTCGCGCGGCATCTCGGCGGCCAACATCCTGCGCGGCATTCACGACTCGATGGCCACCACCCTCGCCAAGCTCCTGCGCAGCGCCCGCGCCGTCGGCGTGGTGCAGGTGACCGGCGGCCTCAGCGCCGATACGGGGCTGTTGTCCGAGCTGGCGCTCGCCGCCGCGAAGCTCGGGGGGGGCAAGCTCGATGTGCAGGCCCACCCCGACGGCGTGCTCGCCGGCGCGATCGGCGCCGCGCTGTGGGGCGCATTCCGCACCGAGCGTCTCCAGTCCCTCGGCGTCGGTGTGACGGCCACGGCCTGACGGCGGCGTTGACAGCGCCGGCGGCGCCGCGCGATGGTCGGCCGATGAAATTGCCGACCGAAGGGCAGCCCGCCGACGCCGTCCTCGCGCGGATGGACGCGCTCGCCGCCCGCGACGCCGACTGGCGCGGCGGCCGCACCTTCAGCCTGATTTACAACGCGGGCGACGAGGTCAATCGATTGATCGAGGAGGCGGCGCGCCGCTTCCTGCACACGAATGCGCTCTCGCTCGCCGCGTTCCCGTCGTTGCGGCGCTTCGAGGCCGAGCTGCTCGCGATCAGCGTGGACCTGCTCCACGGCGGCGCCGAGGCGGCCGGCAGCCTCACTTCGGGCGGCACCGAGAGCATCTGCATGGCGGTGAAGACGGCCCGCGACCACGCGCGCGAGGCTCGTCCGGAGATCACGCGGCCGCAAATGGTGCTCCCGTCGACGGCGCACCCGGCGTTCCACAAAGCGGCGCACTATTTCGACGTCGAGCCGGTGGTCGTGCCGGTCGGCGCCGACTACCGGGTTTCGCCCGACGCCGTCGCCGCGGCGATCACCGATCGCACGATCCTCGTCGTCGGCTCGGCGCCCTGCTTCCCCTTCGGCGTGATCGACCCGATCGCCGATCTGGCGGCGCTCGCCTCCTCGCGCGGGATCCTCATGCACGTGGACGCCTGCCTCGGCGGCTACCTCCTGCCGTTCCTCGAGCGCCTCGGCGAGCCGATCCCGGCGTGGGACTTCCGCGTCCCCGGCGTCACCTCGATTTCGGCCGATCTCCACAAATACGGATTCGCCGACAAGGGCGCTTCGGTGGTGCTCTATCGGACCCGGCAATTGCGGCGAAAGCAGTTCTTCGCCTACGTGGACTGGCCGGGCGGACTGTACGCCTCGCCGTCGCTGATGGGCTCGCGCGGTGGCGCGCCGATCGCCGTCGCCTGGGCCGTCGTCCAGATGCTCGGCGAGCGCGGCTTCATCGAGCTGGCGCGGCGCACGATGGCCGCCACCCGCACGCTCACCGACGGCATTCGCGCCACGCCCGGGCTGGCGATCCTCGGCGCGCCCCCGGCGAGCGTGTTCGCATTCACCTCCCCATCGCTCGACGTCTACGCGCTCGGCGAGGCGCTCGAGGAGAAGGGCTGGCGGCTCGATCGCCAGCAGCGGCCGCCGAGCCTGCACATGATGGTGTCGCCGGCGCACGAGGCGGTGGCCGGCGAATTCCTCGCCGACCTCGGCGCCGCGGCGCGCTCCCTCGAGGGGCGACCGCCGGCGATGGAGGGGATGGCGGCGATGTACGGGATGCTCGCCGTGCTGCCCGATCGCGGTGCGGTGGGGCGCGTGGTGCTCGACTTCCTCGACGGCTTCGACCAGGTGTGACGCCGATGTGCGCTCGCCAGGAATCGTTTCAATCGGTCAACGCCCTCTCCACGCTGCCCTGGTTCGAGCTGCGCGACGGGCGCCTCGCGCTGCGCGACCGCGACGTGCCGCCCGCGATCGACGTCCATAGCCACCTCGCGCTCTCCTACGTCCGGCCGCTCGCGTTCGACCTTTTCGCGGCGCCGCGCCCGACGGAGCACTACCTGCCGCTCCAGCGCCCGCTCGACCTCGACGTGTACGTCAACCGCAACCTCCACGACGAGGACCTCGCCAACCTGAAGCGCGATCTCACGCTCGGGCCGCTGCGCTCGGGCGGCATGCGCGTCACGCACACCGCCGCCAACCTGCTGCGCGAGATGGGCGAGCTGGGCGTCGCCGCCTCGGTGCTGCTGCCGATCGACTACCCGGTGCTGTCGTCGAACGCCAAGACCTACCTCGGCGTGGCGGCGCGCGAGCGGCGGCTGCTCGGCTTCGGCTCGGTGCACCCCTTTTCGCGCGACGTCGCCGGGAAGCTGCGCCGGCAGAAGGCGGCGGGCGCGCGCGGCATCAAGTTCCACCCGGCGGTGCAGCTGGTGGCGCCCGATCACCCCCGCTCGCTCGCGCTCTTCCACGAGGCGGGCGCGGTCGGCCTGCCGGTGCTGATGCACTGCGGTCCCGTCGGCATCGAGGCCCCGCGCCTGCGCAAGCTCTGCCAGGTGCCGCGCTACGAGCGCGCCCTCGTCGAGAACCCACGCACCACCTTCGTCCTCGGCCACTCGGGCGCGCTCCAGATGGAGGAGGCGCTGGCGCTCGCGAAGCGATACGACAACGTCTACCTCGAAATCTCCTGCCAGTCGGTGAGCCACGTGCGGCGCATCCTCGCCGAGGGGCCTCCCGATCGGCTGCTGTTCGGATCGGACTGGCCCTTCTACCACCAGGCGATCCCGCTGGCGAAGGTGCTGCTCGCCACCGAGGGAAATCCCGGCTTGCGTCGCCGCGTGCTGCACGAGAATGCCGAGCGGCTGCTCGGGCTGCGCGTCACCTCCTGACCCCCGCCTGACGCGCGGTTGACAGTCCGCCGCCGGCGGGCCGACAATCCGCCCGGGCCTCGTCCCGAGCCAAGGAGAACGGAATGCGAACGTCGCCGATCGCACGCGCCTTCGTGCTGGCATTGTGGGCGTCCGCCGGATGCTCGTCGGAATCATCCGGGGTCGCCGACCTGGGGCAGTGCAGCGCCTCGCAGATGGCTTGCGAGGGCGGCTGCGCCGACGTCGGCAGCGATCCGAACAACTGCGGCGCCTGCGGCAACGTCTGCCCGGCCGGGCAGGTCTGCTCGAGCGGCGAGTGCAAGCTCTCCTGCGGCCCGGGACAGACCGCCTGCGGCGCGAGCTGCGTCGACCTGCAGTCGGACGTCGCCAATTGCGGGGCGTGCGGGACGGCCTGCCCCGACGGCAACGTCTGCTCGATGGGCAAGTGCGCCCTCACCTGCCAGATGGGGCTCTCGAACTGCAACGGCGCCTGCGCCAACCTGGCCAGCGATCCCGCCAATTGCGGACAATGCGGGATGGCCTGCCCGATGGGCAACGTGTGCTCCAATGGCCAGTGCGCGCTCACCTGCCAGGCGGGGCTCTCCGACTGCAACAAAATCTGCGTGAATGAGCTCTCCGACGTCGCCAACTGCGGGATGTGCGGCACCCCCTGTCCGATGCGGCAGC
>JAJXSP010000022.1 GCA_021784515.1 Myxococcales bacterium
GCTCTCCGTCGACGGCGTCCCGCTCGAACGCCTCGGCTCGATCTGCGACGGCAACTGGGGCGTGGCGCAGACCACCACCGCCGTCGGCTATGTGTTCTCGGGCGGGCCCCACGGCGTCGTGCCGCAGTTGATGATCGACGGCTGCGTGAGCGCGGCCGCGAAGAGCGAGGGCGTGGATCTCCGGATCGACATGCCGATCGGTCCCGGCATGTACTCGATGGGAGGGGTGGGCTACACGGATTCGCAGGGCATGGTGTGGTCGTCCTACAGGGTGTTTTTCGTGACGCTGACCCGGTTCGACGACGTGGGCGGCGTCATCGAAGGTACGGTCAACGCCGAGCTCCAGCCGAGCGGCGGCGGCGACCCCGCGCGCCAACTCCACGGCACGTTCCACGTCTGCCGCGTTCCCGATCTGATTGTGGATTAGCGCAAGCGCGGGCGCGGGTTCCTCGAGCGCTTTACGGCGCGCGGTGCGGGAACCGGCTGATCATCAGCGTGATGCCGCCCTGGGCTGCACCGCGCACCGTCGGATCGGGGTCGCTTGAGGCGAGCGACTCGAAAAGGGCGATTTGATCGCCGGTTCCGTTCCACTGCAGCCAATTGAGGGCGTTCCGGCGCTCCTGGGCCGGGCGCGCCGTGTCCCGAGCGGCCTCGACGGCGAGCGGGATGGAGGCGTGGGCGTCGTCGGTATTCTCACCCGTGAAGGGGCGCGCGGCGTCGGCTCCCGGGGACGTGGGCGCAGCCTGTACCGCCGGCCGCGCAACCGGGGCAACAGGCGGCCGCGCGAACGCGGGAGCCGCTGCGCCCATTGCGCTCGAGGGCGGCACCGCGGCGAACGCGGAAGCCGTTGCGCCCGTTGCACTCGCAGGCCTCGCCCCGGCCGGCGGCGCCACCACCGCGCTCGCCGGCGAGGCGGGCGCATCCTCACGCACGGATGGCCGTTCGACCCTCCGCGTTTCCACGACCAGCACGGCCGCGGCGGCGGCGACGAGAACCGCGAACAGGGCGAGCAGCCATTTCATCGCCTTCGAGGATGCCGTTTTTCGCATGCCGTGGCCAGCTGCTCCGGCGAGAGTGGCGCCAGCGGCGGCGCGGCTGGAGGCGATCCAGGCACCGAGCGGTCTTCGACGGTGACAATCCTCGCTACGGGCCCGATCAGGAATAACTTGCTCAATCTCACCGTCGATCCATCCCGCCCGGCTTCGCCGCTCCTGGTCAAATACAGAGAGTATTCTCCCTCGTCGCTCCTCGCCGGATCGGGCGCCTCAACGGCGATCTCTGATCAACTTATTTCTGATCGGGCCCTAACCGCGGGCCGGCGATCGTCGGCACGGGGGCCTCGCGCACTCCCCTGACAATGCCGGCTCGTCGGGCGCTACGCGCCCCCAGCGCTGCCCTGTAGGCCTCTCCGATCGTGCGGGCAGCGATCGCTCAGGAAGCGCAGCTGCCGTCGCCACGACGCGACGCGCCTTCTTCGCGGGATTCCAGCCGCCGCGGGTCGCCCCCGGACGTCGCCCGCGTTCCGATCGGACGTGAGCCGGGGCGGCGGTGAGTCGCTCCCCGGCGGTCCGTCGTCCCCTCCCGGCAATTTCGTCTTCCGTCACCAAGGAGAAAAGATGCGCCGCTTTCCGCTCCCGATCACGCTCCTCGTTCTGGTCGCCTCGTGTGGCAACTCCTCGTCGCCGATGGACAGCGGCGGAGGGGGCGGCGACGATGGGGGCGGCATGTCGCCGATGGTCCCGGGCGCGCCCACGGCGCTGGCGGCGACCCCCTCGGACGGCCAGGTGGCGCTCTCGTGGCAGGCGCCCGCGAGCGACGGCGGGAGCGCGGTCACGGGCTACGACGTCTATCGCGGGGCCGCCTCCGGAGCGCTCGGCGCCAAGACGAAGATCCAATCCGGCGTCGCGGCGACGAGCTTCATGAATCTCACCGCCGCCAAGGGGACGCTCTATTACTACCAGGTCACCGCCATCAACGCGGCCGGCGAGTCACCCGGCTCCAACGAGGTTTCGTCCGGATGGGGGCTCCCCAGCCTCGCGACACTCGCCGGTGCGCTCGGCGGCCCGGGGTGGACGGACGGTACCGGCGCCGCCGCACGATTCAACCTCCCCGAGTCGTCACCGACTACGACTCCGGCAGCACGCTCACCCGGATCCGGAAGATCACCGTCGCCACGGCCGCGGTGACGACGCTCGGCGCCGGCACGGCCGACGGGATGGCGGGGCTCGTCTGGGATGGCCAGGGGCACCTCTACACGATCGACGACGACAGCGAAGCGCGGCAAGCTGCGCTTCTTCTTCTCCGGCGGCGCCCCGCTCGCCGCCGAGATCGCCGAGTTCTTCCACGCCATCGGCGTGCTGGTCATCGAGGGCTACGGTCTCACCGAGACGAGCGCCATCAGCTTCGGGAACCTGCCCGGTCGCTTCCGCTTCGGCACCGTCGGAGCGCCGGTGCCCGGCACCGAGGCGCGCCTCGCCGAGGACGGCGAGATCCTCATTCGCGGGCGCGGCGTGATGCGCCGGTATCACAACCTCCCCGATGAGACGCGCCAGACCATCGACGAGGAAGGCTGGCTCCACACCGGCGACGTCGGCCGCCTGGGCCCCGATGGGCTCCTCGAGATCACCGACCGCAAGAAGGACCTCATCAAGACCTCGGGCGGCAAGTACGTCGCCCCGCAGGCCCTCGAGCTGCACCTCAAGGCGATCTGCCCCTACATCAGCCAGGTCGTGGTCCACGGCGACCGCCGCAGCTACTGCACCGCGCTCTTGGCGCTCGACGAGGCCGCGGTGCGGGGATGGGCGAAGGGGCGCGGGCTCGGAACCCTCCCGCTGACCGAGCTCGCCGCGCACCCCGCGGTGCACCGGCTCATCCAGGAGTACGTCGACGCGCTCGACGCCAGCCTCGCGAGCCACGAGGCCATCCGGCGCTTCAGCATCCTGCCCCACGAGCTCACCGAGGAGGCGGGCGAGCTCACGGCGAGCCTCAAGATCAAGCGCAAGGTCGTCGAGGCGCACTACCGCGAGGTGCTCGACGCGATGTACGCAGAGAGAGACGGGAGGCCGCCGCCGGAGGAGCCGCGGCCGGGCGCCAGCGTGTGAATGCGCCGCAGGCTCTCGAGCGCGCGCGATCGGTGAAGATGACGCGCTGCTCGGGGCGGGCGATCGATGTCGACCGTGGCCGGTGACCGACGCGTCAACGCATCTTCATCCGCGCCTCACCGCGCCTCGAGCCGCGCGGCGCGGCGCCCCAGTCCCTCCGCCACGCTCGTGAACGCGTCCGCCGTGCGCAGCTTCGCCTCGCCGAAGCGCGCCGCGAAGCGCTGCCGCACCGCGGGGATCTGCGACGAGCCGCCGGTGAGGAACACAGCCTCCACCTGCTCCGCCGCGACCCCGGTGCTCCGCAACAGCTCGGCCACGCACTCGTCGAGCGCGTCGAGCAGCGGCGCGATGAAGAGCTCGAACTCCGCGCGCCGGAGGTGGGTGTGGACCTCCACGCGCGCCTCCTCGAAGTCGAGCCTCGCCGTGTCGGCCACCGAGAGGTGGATCTTCGCGCGCTCGATGCCGCGAAACAGCCGGTAGCCGAGGTTCTCCTCGACGAGATCTTGGAGCGCCTCGATGGCGCGCAGCCGATCGCTCGAGCGCAGCATGGTGTCGATGAGCGCGCGCGTCCCCCGCTCCTTGATGAACGACATCTCATGCCACGAGAGCAGCTTGCCGAGGAGGTGCGACGGAATCGGCATGCGCTTGCCCTGCACCTCGTAGCTCGAGCCGGCGCCGAAGAAGGGCAGGAGCTTGCCGCGCATGATCTCGGCGTCGAAGCGATCGCCGCCGATGGGAACGCCGCCGCTGCCCACCACGTCGCCGCGCCGGTCGCGCCCCGTGCGCGACGGGCCGAGGCGCATCAGGGTGAGGTCGGAGGTGCCTGCGCCGAAGTCGGCCACCAGCACCAGCTCGTCGCGGTCGAGCCCCGCCTCGTAGGCGAGCGCGGCGGCGATCGGCTCGATGAGGAACTCCACGCGCGAAAATCCGGCGAAACGAGCCGCCTCGGCCAGCCGCCGCTCGGCGAGCGCGTCGGCCGCGGGATCGAGCGAGAAGCGGGCCGGTCGGCCGAGCACCACCTCGTCGAGCGTCATGCCCGAGGCATGCTCGGCGGCCGCCCGGATGCGCTTGAGCAGCAGCGCCACCAGCTCCTCGAGCCGCATGGCGCGATTGCGAATCTGCGTGGCCGTGAAGGTGCTGCTCGCGAGCCAGCTCTTCACCGATTGGATGAAGCGCCCCTCGCCATGCCGCAGGTACTCGGCGATCGCCTCCTCGCCGGCGTGCACGCCCGGCTCGCCCTCGGGGAAGAAGAGCACCGAGCGAAACAGCCGCGGCTCCGACGCCGCGTGGTCGACGAGGAGCACGCGCCCCGAGGGGAGCGCCACCGCGCTGTTGCTCGTTCCGAAGTCCAGGCCGCAGGCACTCAAGGGGGACGGATGGTGGCGGCGCGGTGGGGCGAGGTCAAGCGGAGACGCGACCGCCGGCGACCCGCCCGCTCGACCCTGCTCTACTCGAGGTGGACAAGCACCTGGCAGACGCCGTGGGCGTACTGGAACTGCTCCGATTGGACCAGGAGGCGCGTGTACAATGTTTGCCCGCCCGCTTGCCGTCGGGGCGAGGGTGTGTTTGAGTGGCGCTCCCATTATTGTCGGGAGGACTCTCATGCAAAATTTCGTTCGGAAGCTCGTTCCCCTGTTCGCGCTCGGTGTGTCTGCTTGTGGTCCGGCTTGGGTCGTCGTCAAGCAAGCCAAGCCGAACCCGATGGTCGGACAGAAGACGTTCGCCGTCGAGCCGATCGATTTCTCGGCGATGAAGATCGGTGACCCGGGCAAGATCACCGAGGCCGAATGGGTGGCGAAGAAGAAGCCGGACGAGGTGGAGAAGTTCAAGTCGGATCTGCAGGGCTCGAAGGACCGCATGACCGAGAACTTTGCCAAGGCCCTCGGCGCCATCGCCGCCCGTCAGGGCGTCACGGTCACGGCCGGCGCGCAGCCCGGCGTTTGGACGATCAAGCCGGTGGTGACCGAGCTCGAGCCGGGCTTCAACGCTTTCGTCATGACCCAGCCCGCGGTGGTCCGGCTGCAGATCCACATCATCGATCCGCAGGGGCAGGAGGTCGACGTCGCCGAGATGAAGGCGACGCGCGACGCCGGCTCCTTCGGCGCGATGATCACGCGCCTCGGCATGTGCGGCGACGACCTCGGCAACCGGGCCGCGCGCTACGTCACCTCGCGCGCCGCGCAGAAGTAGCTAGCCTCCGCTTCCCCCCAATCCATCCCCAACCAGCAAGACCAGCAGTCTCGACGCGTGGCCGAGCGCGCGCCTTGCACCCTCGTGTTCCGGCGCAGCCCGTGAGCGCCGGCAACCATGAGCTCAGCCGATGAAGCAGGCCCTCCGTCGATTCCGCGACGGAAGATCCGTTTTGGCTGGCTGCTGATCGCCGTCACCGTCGTCCTGCTCGTGGCGATGGTGGGGCTGTACCTCCGCGCCGCCGCGCGCACCAATCGCGTGGCATTGAGCCAGTCCCCCAAGCCGGTCACCGTCGCGCGCGCGGAGAGCGGCAAGTACCAGTCATTCCGCGAATACGTCGGGATCCTCGATCCGTGGAACGAAGCCAGCGTCGGGCCGCAATACGTGTCCGCCTATGTCGAGACGGTGCGCTTCCGGCCGGGAGCGGTGGTCCGGCGCGGCGAGATCCTGGCGACCCTCGATTGCCGATTCGCCACCGCCTCGTCACGCGAAATCGCCGCGCAGTCCCGCGGAATCGCGGTGCGGCAGGGCGCGCTCGCCGACGAGGCGGAGCGGGTGCAGGAAATGGCTCGCGGCGGATTCGCCTCGCAAAATGACGTCGAGCAGCTGCATGCGCGTGCGGCCTTCGAGCGCGAGCAGATCCGGAGTTCGGAGGCCACCCTCGTCACGCGGCGCATCGCGGTGCGCGATTGCACCCTCCGCGCTCCCTTCGATGGCGACATCGTGTCCCGCTTCGTCGATCCGGGCGCCTGGGTGCGTCCCGGCCAGGCGGCCCTCGGGATCGCCGATCGGTCGATCCTCCGCGCGGCCGCCGACGCCCCCGAATCGGACTACGAGCTGGTCGCCCCGGGCACCGGCGCCACCATCGAGATCGAAGCCCTCCACTCGCGCCTCTCCGGCTACGTCGCGCGGCGGACTCCGGCCACCGAGCGAGGCACGCGAACGGTCCATTTCGAGATCGACATCCCCAACCGGGCGCGCGGCCTCCCCAGCGGCGCGACCGCGCGCGTCCGCATCGCCGTCGGAGCGCCGGCGCCGGCGACGGTCATTCCGCTGCAGGCGGCGGTGGTCCGCGGCGAGCAGGCGACGCTGTTCCTCGTCGAGCAGGGGATCGCCCGGCGGCGTTCCGTGCGCGTCCTCGGCGAGAGAGAGGGGCGGCTCTACCTGGCGTCGTCGCTGCCAGCGGGATCGGAGGTGGTGCTCGAGGGGCGCGCCCTCCTGCGGGACGGCGAACGCGTCACCGTCCAGGCGGTGGGAGGAGGTGGGCTCGAGTGACCGAAACGGCGCTCCGCAATCCCATCGCCGTCTTGATGGCCTGTCTTGGCGCCATCGTATTCGCCTTCGTGGTGACGCCCCGCCTCGCCATCGACACCTTTCCCGAGCTGACGCCGCCGGTCCTCGTTATCGGCACGGAGGCCCCGGGGCTCGGGCCGGAGGACGTGGAAAAGACCATCTCCTGGCGCCTCGAGAAATACGTCAGCGCCACCCCGGGAGTGGACCACGTCCAGAGTATTTCCCGCGACGGCCTGTCGACGATCTACGTGTGGTTCAAATGGGGGACGGACCTCGACGCGGCGCAGACGCTGGTGCAGTCCAACGTGGGATTCGCCATGGCGGCGATCCCCAAATCGCTCGGCGTGCTGCCGCCCTTCGTGCTGCAGTTCGATCCCTCCAACGCCCCGGTCGTGCAGGTGGTGGTGTCGGGCGGCGGGCTGAGCGGCGCGCAGCTGTACGACTACGCATTCAACAACATCGAGCCGGTGCTCGAGGGGATTCCGGGCGTGGCCTCGGCGGCCCTCAATGGTGGCCGCGAGAGGCAGATCAACATCATTGTCGATCCCCTCGCGGCGCAGGCGCGCCAGTTGACCGCCGCGGACGTCGCCAATGCCGTGCGCGGCGCCAACGTCCTCTTGCCCTCCGGCGAGCTCATCCGCCGCAAGCGTCACGCCTACGTCTACACCAACGCGGTCCCAGAGGACGTGGCGGTGATCGGAAATGGGGTGATCAAGGCGCGCGGCGCCAGCCCGGTCTTGATCAAGGACGTGGCGCGGGTCGAGGACGGCGGCGCCCCGCCGACGCAGACCGTGCTGGTCAATGGCGCCGACGCGGTCTACCTCAATGTCCTCCGCGTGCCCGGCGGCAACACTTTGCGCATCGTCGAGGCGGTCGACCACGAGGTGCGCCGGCTGCGCGATCTCCCGCCCGGGATGAAGGTCGAGGCGCGCTTCGATCAATCCATTTATGTCCGCCAGTCCTACGAGGGATTGCAGCGCGAGATCGCCCAGGCGCTCGCGCTGATCGCCGTCGTGATCCTGCTGTTCCTCCAGAGCCTGCGCGGGACGATCATCGTGTCGCTCGCCATCCCGCTCTCCTTCGCAATCACCCTCATCGTGCTCTATATCCACGGCGACACGCTGAATGCCTTTACCCTCGGCGGCCTCACCATGGCAATGGGGCGGCTGGTCGACGACGCCGTGGTCATCCTCGAATCGATTCATCGCCGGATCCGCGAAGGACTCTCCATCCCGGAGGCCACGCTGGCGGGCACCAACGCCGTCGCGCTCCCGGTGCTCGCCTCCACCTTGACCATGATGGCGGTGCTGCTCCCGGTGCTGCTCCTGCAGGGGCTCGCACGCCGACTGTTCTGGCCGCTGGCGCTGACGGTGGCGACGGCGATGCTCGCCTCGTACGTGGTGAGTATCCTGGTCACTCCGGTCGCCAGCCGATACCTGCTCAAGCACGTCGAGCCGCCGCGGATCGCGCGCCGGATGGCGGCGGTGATCGGGCGGCTGGTGGACGGATATGGCGCCCTGCTCGAACGCGCGCTCTCGATGCCGTGGCTGATCGTCGGGTGCGCGGCCGCGCTGGTGATGGCGGCCGCATTCATCGCGATGCGGTTGCCGAGCACCTTCTTCCCGGAAATCGACGAATCGATGGAGCGCATTTATGTTCGCGCGGCGCCCGGCACGTCGCTCGATCAAAACACCGCGCTGCTCAAGGACATGGGGGAGCGGCTGCGTCGCGAGCTGCCCGCCGGCAGCGTCGAGCTGGTGCTCGTCAACGCCGGCTCGCCGACGGCGGCGCGCAGCGCGATGAACAGCCCCAATTGGGGTCCCAACATGGGATTCATCCGACTCGGGCTGAGCAGTCCCGAGCGGCGCCGCCAGGACCAGCAGCAGCTCGCCGACCAGGCGCGCGCCATCCTCACGCGCGCCTATCCCGGTGTCGAGACGCTCGAGATGCCCGGGGGCCTCGTCGCCAGCGTCTTCTCCAATGGCTACATCACGACGCTGGTGCTCGAGGTGGCGGCCGAGGACTTGAAAGCGCTGGATGCGCAATCGACCGCGGTGGGGACGGTGGCGCGCACCGTCGCCGGCGTGCGGGACGTGTGGCCCGCCCTCGACCTCACCTATCCCGAAGTGCGCGTCGAGGTGGAGCGCGAGGCGGCGGGGCTGGTGGGCGTGACGGCGCGGACGATCGCCCAGACGACGTTGGAGGCGACCCTCGGCGACATCAATACGCCGGGCGTGTGGATCGATCCCGTCAATGGCCAGTCCTATTACGTCGTCACCTCCTATGACCAGGAGGCGGTCGGCGAGCGGCTGGGGGACCTGCCGGCGCGGGTGTCGGAGAAGGGGGCTCCGGTGGCGGTGCGGGCCTACAGCCGGATCGTCGACGGCGTGGGGCCGCTCGCCATCGAGCGCGATCACCTACGGCGGGTGGCCCACGTGTACGCGCAGGTGGAGGGACGCGACCTCGGCACCGTCGCCGCCGACCTCGATCGCGCGCTCCACACCTCGCCCGCCACCCGGGAGATCGACTACAGCTTCGTCGGGCAGGTCGAGCTGATGCGGAGCACCTTCTCGGGGCTCGGGCTGGCCCTCGCGCTCTCGGTGCTGGTGGTCTACATGATCATGGCGTCGCAGTTCCGCTCGCTGAAGCTGCCCTTCATCATGCTGCTCACCGTGCCCGGCTCGCTGATCGGCATCGTGCTGGCGCTGCTCGCGGCGGGCCAGGGTTTCTCCATCGTGGCGCTGATGGGGATGCTGATGGTGGTCGGCATCGCGGTGTCCAACGGCATCCTGCTCGTCGACGACGCGAGCCGACGCGCGGCGGAGGGGGCGCCCCCGAGGGAGGCGATCCTCCAGGGCGCCAAGACGCGCCTCGTGCCGATTCTGATGACCAGCCTGGCCACCGTCATCGGGCTCCTCCCGCCGGCGCTGGGCCTCGAGCGCGGCGCCGAGGCGCGCCAGCCGCTCGCGCTCGCCGTCGTCGGTGGATTGACCTCCTCGACGCTGCTGTCGCTGTTCCTGCTGCCGTCGATCTACCTGCTCCTGTCGAAGCGTCCGCCGGCCCCCGCCGCGCCGCCGCCGCCCGCCGCGCCGCCGCCGGCGCTCCCCGCCGCGCCCTGAATCCCGCGCTCGCGAGCGCGCCCGCCCGTCGTGGACGCCCCAAGGAGCGTGTTGTACCTTCGTCGCGCCCGTGAAGCTGCGAACCGCCGCGCTGCTCCTCGTCGCGCTGGAGGCCGCGCTCTACGCCCCCTCGCTCGCCGATTCGTTCGTCATCGACGACGGCGTCTACATCGTCGAGAACCCGGCGGTGACGCGCGGCGCGCCGCTGCGCGACGACTTCCTCGATCCCGCGACCACCTCGTCGGACCCGGCGCTGCGCACGCAGGTGTATCGGCCGCTGCGCACGCTCGGCTTCCGCGCGCTGGCTCGCCTGTTCGGCGTGCGGCCGGCGCCGTTCCGGGTCGCCAACCTCGTCGGCTACGCGCTCTCGACGGTGCTGGCGCTGTGGCTGCTCGCTCGATTGACCGGCGACGCGGCGGCGGCGGCGTGGGCGGCGGCGCTGTGGGCGGCGGCGCCGGTGCACGTGGAATCGGTGGTGTACGCCTCGGCGCTCGGCGATCAGATCTCGCTCGCCGCCGAGCTGGGGGCCATCGCGGCGAGCCTGCTGGCGCTCGATCGCGCGCCCGCGGGCCGGGTCCTGCACCGACGGTGGGCGGCCGCCTCGGCGCTCCTGGCCGCGGCGGCGATGCTGGCCAAGGAGATGGCGGTTACCGGCGTGCTCCTCGTGGGCGCGGCCGCGCTCCTCACGGGCCGACGCCGCGGCGCCGCCCGGCTCGTCCTGCTCCACGGCGCGGTCACGGCGGGCTTCCTCGCGCTTCGCACCGCCGTGCTGCGGCAGGTCGGCCAGGCGCCCGTCACCGTCGCGGGCGCGGCGCGCGAGCTCTCGCTCCTGCCGGTGCGCCTGGGCGCCTACGTGAAGATCAGCGTCGCCCCGCTCGGACATATTCCGTCCTACGTGTTGCCCTGGCCGGGGGCGGCGTGGATCGCCTTCGGGTGGCTCGCGCTGGCGGTGGTGACGGCGTGGCTCCTCCGTCGGGGGACCGCGGTGAAGCTGGGCGCGGCGTGGTTTTTCCTCGGGCTGCTGCCGGTGCTCGGCGTGGTGCCGGTCCTCGCCGACCTCGCCGACCGCTTCGCGCTCGTGCCGAGCCTGGGGCTGGCGCTCGTCGCCGCGGCCGCCGCCTCCGCGCTCGGCCCGCGCCTCCGTCGCTTCCTGCCGGTGGGCGCGGCGGCGCTGCTCGCCCTCTACGCGGCCGCGACGCTCGTCGAGGCCGCGGCGTGGAAGGACGAGCTGTCGCTGTGGAGCAAGGCGGCGGCGATCGAGCCGCGCTCGGCGCAGGCGCACGCCAACCTCGGCACCGCGCTGCTCACCGCCTCGCGGATGGAGGAGGCGCTGCGCGAGCTGGATCAGGCGCGCGCTCTCGGCCGCGTGAGCTGGGAGGTGGAGCTGCATCGCGCCTTCGCCCTGCACTCGCTCGGCCGCGACGCCGAGGCGGAGGCGGCGGTCGTGGCCTCGCTCGGCGATCGCTCGGACGTCGGGCGGGCGCACGCCCTCTACGGCGAGCTGCTCGTCGGGCGCGGCGACCTCGGCGGGGCCGAGCGCGAGCGGAAGGCGGCGGCGGCGCTCTCGCCGGAGCACCCGTCGGTGGCGCTCCTCGAGGCTCGGCTCGACCTCGCGCGCGGCGACCTCGACGGCGCGGACCGCACCTGGGAGGCGCTCATCGCGCGCTTCCCCGACGAGCCGCGCTTCCTCTACCTGTGGGCGCGCGCGCTCCTCGAGCGGGGCGACCCGCGCGCGGCGAAGCTCGCGGCCGAGTGCCTCGCGCGCGCCCCCGATCACCCCGAGTGCGCGGCGGTCCTCGGCCTTTGCGGCGCCGCTCACGGCGACCCCGCCGCGGGCGCCGCGCTCGACCGCGCGATCGCCGGCCTGCCCGACGGCCCCGAGCGCCGGGCCTGCGTCGAGGCGCGCGCCCGTCTCGCCCCTCGACGCTGAGGGCCCGATCAGGAATAACTTGCTCAATCTCACCGTCGATCCATCCCGACCGGCTTCGTCGCTGCGCGCGGATGGGGCCCCTCCCCCATCCGTGCTCGCGACCTCCTCGGTCAAATACAGAGAGTATTCTCCCTCGTCGCTCCTCGCCGGATCGGGCGCCTCAACGGCGATCTCTGATCAACTTATTCCTGATCGGGCCCTGACCTGCCGGCCGCATTTGTGGCGAGGGCCCCGGGCGGTGCACAATCAGCGCCCTTTGGCTGACGAGAGGTCTCCCATGCGTCGCACACTCGCCTGCTTCGCCGCCGTGCTGGCCGCCGGCTGCGGCTCCGGCGGCTCCCCCACGGACGCCGCGTCGACCGGCGCCGACCTCGCCATGGCCGGCCCCGACATGGCGGTCGGCCCCGACATGGCGAAGCCCGCCTCGATGTGCACCGCCGCCGTCGAGCAGCTCCTCGAGCCGGTCGACATGGTGTCGTCGGGCGTGGTGAACACGCTCAGCGACACCGGCGGCGTGAAGACCCTCTACGTCGACGCCACCGCCGGCGGCATCATGCCCGCGAAGCCGCACCCGCGCCTCTACGTCAACCTCGGCACCGCGACGCGCGTCCAGGTCTCCGACGTCGGCGCCCGCACCTCGACCGGCTGGGACCTCGCGTTGAAGCGGGTCGTGCTCTTCACCAACGACGGTGACGGCGGGCCGGGAATGGGTGGCTCGCTCTCGGTGAACAAGCCGTTCGAACAGGTGACCGCCGCCGACGCGATGGGCCAGAGCTTCACCACCGAGTCGTTCGTCGACGCGGACTGCAACCCGATGATGGACCCGATCGGGGAGGTCCTCACCTCGATGAGCAACTGGTACGACTACGACCAGCAGACCAACCTGGTCACGCCGGCGCCGAACACGACGTGGATCATCCGCGGCGGCACCGGCAAGCTCTACAAGCTCGCCATCGACAGCTACTACTCCCTCCCCGACGGGACGATGGGAATGGAGCCCGCCAGCGGCCACTACAAGCTCCGGGTCGCGGCGCTGTGAGGGCGGTGGGGCTCCTCGGCGGCGCCGCGCTCGCGCTCCTGCTCGCGTCGTCGTCGGCGCGCGCGCAGTGCCGGCGGCCGACCGATCCGGGCGGCGTCAACGGCTACTCCTACGAAGTCCCGGCGTCGCACTTCGACGGCCAGAAGGTGCGCGTCTGGTACACGACCACCGGAATGCACGCGGTGACGCCGGACTCGACGCGGGTGGACGGCGTGCCCGACAACGTCGCGCTCGCCGCCGAGGTGGGCGACATGTCGCTCGCCGGCTACGCGAAGATGGGCTTTTCGCCGCCGGTCCCCGACGGCACCTGCGGCGGCGGCGATTCGCTCCTCGATATCTACCTCATGCACTTCAACGCCGCCGACGGCGACGTGGCGACGGACAACTGCAGCGGCGCCGGCAACTCGACCCGGTGCCAGGTGTTCGCGCAGGTCGAGGCGAAGCTCGACGTGGAGTACGGCTCGTTCCTCCTCGGCGCGCACGTGGTGATCGCGCACGAGCTGTTCCACGCGGTGCAGGACGCCTACGACGCGGGGATGGATCGCTTCTGGTCCGAGGGCGGCGCGCAGTGGGGCGCCAAGACGCTCTTCCCCGACGAGAACGACCTCGAGAACCAGCTGCCGGCGTTCTTCGACAACGCGACCCGCTCGATCGACTCGCCGCCCGGCGGTCCCGTCGCGGGCTACCTCTACGGCGCGGCGATCTGGCCGGTGTTCCTCACCGAGCACGTCGGGCCCGACGTCGTGCGCGCGTCGCTCGAGCAGGAGGCGACGCTCGGGCCGCCGTCGATGGACGCGATCGGCGCGGCGCTCGCGGCGGGCGGCCACTCGCTCGGCGACGAGTACGCCACCTTCGCGGCGTGGAACGCGGCGACCGGCTCGCGCGCCGGCACCGGCGGCTACGCGAACGCGAAGTCGTACCCGATGGTGAAGTCGCTGAGCACGCTCGGCGCGGCCGGCGCCTCGGGCATCGTGAGCGGCTACTCGGTGTTCTTCTACACCTTCGACGTCGGCGCGACGCCGCAGCAGCTCGCCGTCGACGGCGATTCGAAGCGGCTCCAGGCGCGGACCTTCCCCCTCGCGGACGGCAAGGCGCGCATCGACCAGCTCTCGTCGCTGCCGGCGATGGTGAGCGGGGCGGGCGTCGTGGTGGTGGCGGGCGTCTCGGACAAGAAGAGCGACGCGCCGTTCACGCTGCACCTCGCCCCACCGGTCTCGCCCGACATGGGCGTCGCGCCCGACCTGGCCGAGCCCTCGATGGACGTCGCCGGTGGCGGAGGCGGCTGCTCGCTCGGCGGGACACCCGCCTCCCCGCTCGCCGCGCTCGCGCTGCTCGCCGCGCTCGCGCTCGCCGCCCGCTCGGCCCGCCGGCGCTGATCGCTCACGTCGCTCGGGGCACCGTCGGCGCCAGCGCGCGCGCGAGGGTGTGGCGCGCCTTCGCGCGGAGCGCCTCCTCGATGAGGCGCAGCACCTCGGGGCCGTGGCGGAAGAAGTTGCGATCGAGCGCCGCGTCGGCGGCGTAGGCGCGGGTGATCTCGTCGGCACTCCACGCCGAGGGGAACGGCGCGTTGGCGAGCGGCGGCTCGTCGAGCCACCAGCGCGAGAAGCCGCAGCGCGCGTGGTGACGCTCGTACTCGACGGTGCCGGGGTAGGGGACGAGCACCCCGCGCGCGTTCCACATCGCGCCGAGCGACGCCGTCTCCTCCATGAAGGCGAGCGCGCGCTCGAGCTCGGCGGGCGTCTCGCCGGGCCAGCCGAACATGAGGTTGACGACGACGCGCAGGCCCAGCTCGCCGCAGCGGGCGACCACCTCGCGCACGCGCTCGACGGTGACGCCCTTGCCGATCGCGCGCAGGCGATCGGGATCGGCGCTCTCCATGCCGATGTCGAGGCCGCCGCAGCCGGCGCGTCGCATCCGCGCCAGCACCTCGCGATCGAGGTGCGCCGGGTGCGCGGTGCAGCTCCAGGCGATCTCCCCCACCGCCTCGAGCGCGTCGCACAGCTCGGCGACGCGCCGGCGGCCGACGGCGAAGGAGTCGTCGAAGAAGGCGAAGGCGCGGGCGTCGAAGCGGTCGCGCAGCGCGCGCACCTCGTCGGCGACGGCGACGGCGCTGCGATGGCGGAAGCGGCGGCCGGTGACGTCGTTCGCGCAGAAGGTGCAGGCGGCCGGGCAGCCGCGGCTGGCGAGCACGCCGCCGGGCGCGACGGCGCGCGCGCTGCCGTACCAGGCGGGATCGAAGAGGCGGAGCGCGGAGAGCGGCGAGGCGAGCGCGTCGAGGTGGAGCAGGAAGCCGCGCGGCGTGGTCGTGCGCACGTCGCTGCCGTCGCGGAAGGCGAGGCCGCGCACGGTGGCGAGGTCGCGCCGCCCGTCGAGCGCGTCGGCGAGCTCGACGAGCGCCTCCTCGCCCTCGCCGCGGAGCACGAAGCGGAAGCCGTGGTCGAGCGGCTCGAGCGGCAGCACCGTCGCGTGCGGGCCGCCGGCGACGAGCACGAAGCGATCGGCGAGCGCGCGCGCGAGCGCGTAGGCGGGCTGCACGTGGAGCGTCTTCAGGTGCAGCCCCACCAGGTCCGGCGCGAAGGCGGCCGCGGCCTCGGCGATCGCCCCCGCGTCGCGCGGGCCGTGCACCGCCGAGGTGTCGAGCACGGCGACCGAGTGGCCCGCCGCCTCGAGCGACGCCGCGAGGTAGCAGAACGAGAGCAGCGGCGAGCGCACCGGCTCGGGCGACGGCGGGTTGACGAGGAAGACGCGCGCCACCCCGGGAGGCTATCACGCACGCTCGATCGCTCTCGCGGTGCGCGCTTGACATTCCCACCGACGGGGGATGCGATGGCGGGTCATGGCGGACGAGATCACGCTCGACGACCTCATCAAGCAGCAGGCGGCGATGGCGACGCTGGCGATGTCGCTCGAGGGCGAGAGGGAAACGCAGCGGATCCAGGCCGTGGCGGCGCAGCTCCAGGCGATGGGCGACCAGCTGGGCGCGATGGCGCGCGCGCTCGAGGAGCAGCACGGACCGCCGCCGCCGCGGGCGATGGTGGAGGTGGTGCTCACGCCGGAGCAACGCGGGCGCGTCGTCGAGAAGACCGGCGTGGACCTGGCGTCGATTCGCATCGCCGACGACGGCGGCGCCACCTCGCAGACGATGCCGCTGATGGACCCGCGGCGGATCGAGTTCTACGCGCTGAAGGAGGCGGAGCGGCGCAAGGCGGGCGAGGAGGCGCGCGCGCGGATCGCCGCCGAGTTCGCCGCCTCGCTGGCGGCGATCGAGCAGCAGGGCACGCCCGAGGTGAAGGCGAAGCTGGCCGAGCTGAGGGCCGACCCGAGCTTCTTCGGCGACGCGCTCGCCAAGAAGTAGCCGGCCCCGGGGGATCAGGCCATCAGGTGGCCGGGGATGGGGAGGTTGTCGCCGCCGACGACCGGCCCCACCGGCACGTAGGGCGGCGCGAAGGTCGGGATCGGCCCCTTTCCCAGCACCAGCATCACCTGCTGCGACGGCAGCCACATGAGGAACGCGAGCGCCAGCACTGTCGCGATTCCGTCGTGGAGCGCGGCGTACTGCTTGTCCGGGTCCTTGTCCTTCAACCCACCGTCGAGCGCGTCGTCCATCGCCGAGGCGAGCGCGTTCGGCGTGATGATGTCGCTCATCTTCGCCGAGATGCAGGTGATGAGCGGCATCGGGATGTTCGGCATCGGCGGCGCCATCGGGCCCGGGAACGCGGCGAACGCCGGGTACCACGGCAGCCCCGGCACCGTGACCTGGCCCTGCCAGCTCTTGAAGCACTTCGAGACGCCCTTGGCGACGGCGTCGCGGTGCTTCTGCTTGTTGCCGGTGAAAGCCGCGCACGTCGGCGCGTTCTTGATCAGCGGCTCCAGCTCGGGACCGTCGAGGCAGCCCGGCTTGCCGATCGCGCTCACCGCCATGACCTGGAGGCCGGTGAACTTGGCCTGCAGCTTCCACATGTTGTGCGCGAACACGACGGCGTCGATCATCGCATCGTGGAAGTCCTTGAAGTTGCCGCCGATGGTGTCGCAGGTTTCCTGGTACGCCTTGTTCGGCACCTCCGCCGGCATGAACCAGGGCGGGATGAGCTTCGGCACCGCGACGTGGTCCTCGGGCTTCCACGCGTCGCCGTACTGTTTGCCCGCGGGGCTGCCCTGCGGCTTCTTGAACTGCACGGGCAGCTTCAAGCTGTGCGAGAGGAACTTGAGGTTGCCGAGGATCTTGATCGGGTTGAGCGGTGGCATTCCTTCTCCGGCGCCGAGCGAGCGGACAGCCTTCGATGATAGGTTATCGGCGGCGCGGAATGGAGAGTTGCGTTCGCCCCCGGCGCCGCGCGCGGCACTTTTCGACGGAAGCGCGCCGCCGCGCCAGCAGGACCTTGCCAACCGCGGCGGGAAGGTGGTAGAAATCCGGCCGATCTGGTGAGTGTAGCTCAGCTGGTAGAGCACCGGACTGTGGATCCGGTCGTCGAGGGTTCGAACCCCTTCACTCACCCCGCTTCGGGCCTCGCGCGCGCGTCGGCTTCGCGCCCCCCGCTCTGAATCCGACCGCGGGGGCGACCCCGCGGATCAACACATCAGGCGTAACGGCGGACCGTGCCGCCTGCTATAAGGCGCGGATGCGCCGCCGATCCACGCCGTCTACCCGCTCGCCACGCGCGCTCCTCCTCGACCTGCTCCGCAGTGACCCGCCGCCCGGGCGTGTCGCCGTCGAGCGTCGCCTCCGCGGCGTCGACGGCGGCGAGCTTTGGCGCACGCTCGGTGCGCTGGTGCGCGCGGGCGATGCCGGCTGGGATTCGAGCGAGGTGCTCACCCACGTCGTCTCGTGCGTGGACCCTTCGCACGAAGGCGGCGCGCTGCGGGCGGTGCTGCTCGACGGCGCGCTCGACGACGCACCCAGGGCGCTCGCGCTGTCGCTGCTCGTCGGATGCGGCGCCGCCTCGCCCGAGGAGATCACCGAGGCCCTCGGCTTCGAGATCGTCGAACGGCTGGGGCTCCATCCAATGCTGAACGCCTTCGCCGGCGTCGAGCGCGACGAGGCCGTGGCGCAGGCCGTCGTCGAGGCGCTCATCGAGACGCCGCCCGAGGTGCGACCCCATCTGCTCGCCCGACTCGAGGAGACGCGCTGCGCGACGGACACACCGGTCGCCACCGCGTGGCGGGCCGTGCTCGCGGAGCCGCGCCTCGCCGACGTGCGGCCGATGATCCTCGAGCGCGTGGTGGCCTGCGATCCGCCCGCGGCGCGCTTCGTCCTCGCGGAGCTACGCAACCTCGCCGCCGACGACGGCGCGCGCCGCGACTTCCAGGCTGCGCTCATGCGCCTCGGCACGCGCGCGATCGACCGCCCCGCGGCGACCGCGCCGAGCGACGGGCGCGCGATCGTCGGCGGTTGCGACGGGCAGGGCGCGTTCATCGTGCTCGCGTGCCTCCCGCAGCCCGATGGCCGCGCCACCATCGCCGACCTCTGCATCCGTGCCGGCGCCGACGTGCGCGACGGCTTCGTCATCGTCGGCACCGGCGACCATGAGATGGAGGAGCTGCACGCCGCTTTGGGCAGGGAATCGGGCACCGGGATGGCGGAGGCGCCGCTCGACGAAGTGGCGGAGCTGGTCGCGCAGGCGGTCGAGCGGACCGAGCGGATCGGCCGCCCGCTGCCGCCCGACGCCCTCCCGGCGGTGTTGCGCTTCGCCCGCCTGCCGCGGCGGAAATCGATCGCCGCCCCGCCGGAGACGCGCCTCGCGCCGCCGTCTCTCAAGGAGACGCGCAAGCTGCTCGGGCGGCAGATGCTGGACGCGTGGTTCCTCGATCGCGGCGACCTCGCCGGCGCGGGCATCGAGCTGCCGTCGGCGCGCAAGCCGAGCGAGGCGTGGACGAGCGCCGCCCTCGCGAAGCTGGCGGCGTCGGAGGTCCGTTCGCGTCTCGTCGCGATGGCCGAACACATGGCGCGCTGGCACCGCTGGAAGGGCGACGCGCGCGACGCCGAGCGGTTCGCAGCCCTCGCCGAGGTCACGGCCCGCGACCTCGCGCAAAGCCCCTTCGCTCGCGCCATCCTCGAACGTTCGCTCGCGATCCTCGACGGCACGGACGGCGAGGATTACGTCGCGACGATCGGCGATCCCGAGCTGCGCGAGGAGATCCGCCACCGCTTCTTCGCGCTCCGCGACAAGCCGACCGGACGCGACCTCGCGCGGCTCGACCTCGCCGAGGCGGCCCTGCTGTCGCTCGATCGCGAGATCGAGGCGCTGCCGGGCCACCTGCGTCCGCGCAACGAGGATCGGCTCGCCGTCGGCTTCGAGCTCGCGGCGACCATCGCCGACCGATTGCTCGGAGAAACGAGCGAGGCCGAGGCGCAAACGGCGACGGAAGCCGTGCTCGGCCGCCTCGGCGCGGCGACGGAGATCGACGATCCCACGGCGCGCCGGATCGTGGCGCAGGTACTCGCCTCGCTGTTCGCCTTCCTCCAGTCGGTGTGTGTCGGCTGCCCGGTGCGGTGCATCGATCGCCCGCGGAAGAACTTCGCACGGGAGTTCGTCGCCGGGGACCACCCCGCGTTCGGCGCGCCGCGGCGATGAGCCTGGGTGGCGGATGCCCGATTCGCCACCGACCGCTCAGCGCGTCGCCGACCACTCACCGTCGAAGTTGTTGAAGATGCCGCCGAGCGAGCCGAGGGTGCCGTCCCACTTGCCCTGGTCGAGGTGGTGCGCGTCGGTGACGATCGCGGTGCCCTGGAGCGTCATCAGCGAATAGCTCAGCAGCCACATGTTCAGGGCGTCGTCGATCTTCTGGCCGAGGCCGTTGACGAAGTTGTCGCACGCGAGCTGCGCCGGCAGGTTGCCCACCTGGCTGCAATCGATCGCGCCGACGATCGCGGCGGAGAGCGACTGGTACATCCCGTTCGTCGAGATCCACACCACGGTGTCGACGATCCACTGGAGGAGCCCGGACAGCACGCCCTCGACGTCGTGCTTGTCGACGTAGAGCACGCCGCAGATCGCCGAGGCCGTGAACGGGATCATCACCGGCTTGCCAATCTGCATCACGTTCTCGGGCTTCTGGTGGATCTGCATTCCCTGGTAGCTGAAGGTCAGCCACTCCCAGTGATCCACGCCGTCGTAGCCCGAGGGCTTGCCGTTGTGCGTGAAGGTCATCTCCGAGTCCACGAGGAAGTCGTGGTTGTCGAGGATGTCGGCGAAGTTCCCGACGGCCACGATGAGCGTCTGCGCCCACTGCGGGATGAAGGGCACCGCGAACTGGAGCAGGAAACAGGTATTGCCGCCATTCGGGCAGCCGAGGATCGCGTCGCGGATCGATTTCAGGATGTTGGCCATCGTGCCGCCGAACGCGCCCAGCGCCTGATCGAGGTGCAGGTCCTGGTGCACCTTCCACGGAATGCCCGACAGATCGGCGGTGGGCTTGGCGCAGTGATCGATCGGCACGCAGATGCAGGCGACGCAGACATTGTTCATCCCGCAGTCGGAGTCCTGCTTGCATTGCGGCATCGCGTTGCCGGGGCAGACCGGCACGCACATGCCGTTGACGCACTGGTTCCCCGTCGGGCAATCGTTGTTCGTCATGCACGGGCCGGGCGTCATGATGCAGCGCCCGCCGACGCACTGCTGGCCCATCGGGCAGGGAAACTCCTCGGCGCAGGTGATCTCGTCGGGAACGCACTTGCCGCTCTCGAAGTGCTGGCCATCGGGGCAGGGGTCGGCGAGGTCGGCGTTCGACCCGTAGCCGATGCCCGCGAGATCGGCGACGCCGCCGCCGTCGTCGTTGTCGCCGTAGTTGAACGGATCTCCGTGCCCGGTGGGCACGATGATGTCGGCATTGCAACCGGCGAGGGCAGCGAGCGACAGGAGACACACTGCACGCATGGCCGTGCAGGGTAGCAGCGCATGTGCCACCAGCGCCAGCGCGCTGGGCCGCCGGGCGCGCGGTGATCTGCGGGCCGCTCGCTCGCCGACCTCGCAAAGAGGGACGGTGCTGGGGACAACCGTCCCGGCACGGCAGGCCCCGGCGGGCGCGTCGCGACCCGACTTCCCGTCGAGAATCGGCCGGTCGGCGGCGGGCTGCCTGCCCTCAACGCAATGCTCGCGCCCACGTGGCGCGACAATCTCGGGATCGTCAAGCGGGGTTTGGCGGGATCAGGCGCAGCGGGTCGCGGGCGCGTCGCGCAGCAGCGCGAGCGCGGCGCCGAGCCTGCCGACCGCGGCCAGCACCACGGCGCGCTGCTCGGCGAGCGGATTGTCCTCGGAGAGCGCCGCAATCGCGCCCTCGGCCGTCTGCACTACGCCGCGGAAATCGCCCCATGCCTGGTAGGGGCCTCGCCCGAGCATGCGCAGGGCGCCGGCCGCCGTCAGCAGGGCGCGCTTGACGTGCGCGCTCTCCAGCCCGTCGCCGGCGTCGAGGTCGCTCGCATCGGTGCGAATCCGGTCGGCTGCCTCGCCGGCGTCGATGCAGCGCGCCGACGGCACGTTCGCCACCGCCTCGGCGATCAGCAGGAGCATCGGCTGCACTTCGTCGGCGGCGTCATCCCCGGGCGGCACCTCGCGGAGCAGCGAAAGCCGCGCGTCGAGATCCCGCGTCGCGAGCAAGAAGTCGCGGCGCTCGGAGTGCTGGAGCGAGGTCGGTGGAGTCGCCTTCGTCGGGTTCCAGTCCGGCTCGCATCCGGCGCAAAGCACGAGCGCCAGCGCCGCCGGGCCGCTCGCATTCCGCAGCATGATCAACTCACCGGTTTCGACGAGATGATCTGCCCGGAGCTGTCCACCTTCACCTCCTTCTGGGTGCCATTTTCATTGACCACGTAGACGTAGACGGTCTTGGGCTGCGCGGCCGCCGCCGTCGCCACGGCGTAGGTGCCAATGAGCAGGCCGGTCGTGAGGAATGCGAGGCCGGGATAGGCCACCAGCGGCGGCGGCAGCCCGTAATAGCCGGCATAGGGGTGCCAGCCGGGATATCCGATGTAGCGGTTTTGATAGACCGTGACCTGCGACGTGCTCCAGGTGGGTCGCGCCCAGGTCGTTCCGCGCGCGGTATAGGTGCGATTGGTGACGGCCACTCCACCCTGCGGTCCGACGGCGGCCCCGCCACGCGGACCGGCGACCGCCGCGCCGCCCTGCGGGCCGACCGCGTAGCCGGCGCCGCCCGGCCCCTTCTGGCCATAACCACCGCGGGTGCCCTCCACGGTCGTCACCCCGGTTTGCGGATTGCGCGTCGCCGTGCTTCCGGCCGGGCCAACCGCCGCCGCGCCGCCGCGTGGTCCCTCGGCCGCCGCCCCACCGCGGGGACCTGCCGCCGCCGAGCCGCCGCGGGGGCCTTGTGCCGCGACGCCCCCGCGCGGGCCTCGGGTGACCGAGCCGCCTCGCCGACCGGCGGTGGTTTGCGCGATCGCCTCGGGCACGGCGAAGCCCGCTACCACGACGGCAAACAACATCGCCTTTCGCATCGCAACGCCCCTCCCCGGCACGCGACCGTGCCGACGGGGAACAATGGTGCATCGGCCATTCCCGCGACCGCGGAGCGGCGCACCGTCGGCCGGCCATTGTCGAGCGTCGGAATCACGTCCCACCGCCCGATCTCCGACGACGCCTCGAGCCTCGGCATTCGTACGCTCACCCGCCAATCCTCCGGCTATTGATCGACCGGACCCGATCGAGCGGAATGATCGACCATGGGAAAGCTTTTGTTGGTCGCCACGCTGGTCTTCGGGGGCTGCGCGAACGACGTCACGTCGGGCGGCGATGGCCTGCTCCCCGAAAATGACGGCCTCGACCAGGCGGGGAGGGACGCCACGGTCGCCGATCGACCGGGCGCGATGGATGCCCCGGTGTCGCTCTCCGACGGCGCCTCGAAGCCGCTCTCCGACGGTGCGCCCGGCGCCGACACCGGCGTCGGCACGCTCAGCCTCGTTCCGGCCGACGCGACCCTCGACGTGACCGCCGGCGGACCCGCAAAGACGCTCGTCTACACCGCCATCGCCAATACCGGCAATGGGCCGATGGACGTGTCGGCGCTCGCCACGTTCGCCGTCGAAGACCCGACGCTCGGCGGCTTCGCCGGCCACACGTTCACCAGCAACGTCGATCACGGCGGCACGTCGACGGTGCGGGCCACCTTCATGAACCTCACCGGCACCGCGACGCTCCACGTCCGGCTCCACGCGCAGGTAGCCGCGCCCGATTGCCCGGGTTGCCCCCCATTTCCGGCGTTGCCGGCGATGGCGTGCGCCGACCCGGCCACCGCCCCGCAGCTCGTCTACCCGCCCGACGGCGTGCTGCTGCCGCCCAACATGACGGTGATCCAGATCCAGTTCCTGCCGGGGGCCAACAACAATCTCTGGGAGGTCGATTTCGAGAACGCCGCGACCGACGTCCGCGTCGAGACGAAATGCAACCCCATCACCGATTCGCGCGGCCTCGCCACGGGCGGCTGCTCCTACGATGTCGATCCGAAGGTGTGGGCCTTCATCGCGCAGTCGAACCGCGGCGGCGATCCGCTGGCGGTGACCGTGCGTGGCGAGGTGCAGGGGGCGCCCTGCGTCTCGGGCTCCAACACCCGTGCAATCTCCTTCGCCACCGAGGATCTCGACGCCGGCCTCTATTACTGGCAATCGGTGGTGATCAATGGCGTGCAGGGAAAGACCGGCGGAATCTACCGCTATGATTTCGGCAAGCCCGGTCAGGCGGGCGCTCCCTTCCTCGTCCCGAACCAGCAGAACTCCACCTGCATCGGCTGCCACTTCCTGTCGCGCGATGGCAAGAAGATGTCGTTCGGCGCGGACGACGCCGACGCCGACGACGAATATGGCGATTTGAAGGCCTCGCTCCTCGACGTGCAGACCAAGGCGATCTCCGCCGGCGGCAAGGTGAGCCCCGGCTTCCAGACCTTCAGCCACGACCACGCGCTGCTCCTCGCCTCCGACGGGCGCGGGATGAACAAGACCCCCGCCTTCGACGAGTTCGACGGCAACACCGGCGCGGCCCTCGGCAAGGTGGCGACGGGCAACCAGCGCGCGACGCAGCCCGATTGGTCGGCCGACGACCGCCGGGTGGTGTTCGTCGCTCCCGCGACCTTCTTCTGCATGAAGGGGACGGCCTGTGCGAACGGCGACGACGAGCACTTCGCCGGCGGCAGCCTGATGTCGATGGTCTTCGACCCGCTGCAGCGCCTCTTTGGTGCGATCACGCCGCTCGTCCCGAGCGCGGGCGAAAACAACTATTACCCGTCGCTCGCCCCCGACGGCCAGGTGCTCGCATTCGACCGCGCGCCGGCCGGAAAGGGGGTGGCCGGCGACGCTTTTTCGAACCTCGGCGCGCGCGTGCAGATCCTCTCGCTGACCAGGCCGGGAGCGGCGCCGGTCGACGCCGCCAACCTCAACCTCGGTGACGGCCTCACCAATTCGTGGCCGCGCTTTAGCCCGTTCGTGCACGCGCACAAGGGGGGCCACATCGCGTGGATCACCTTCTCCTCGACGAGGGATTA
>JAJXSP010000399.1 GCA_021784515.1 Myxococcales bacterium
CGCCGGCGGCA
The DNA here is from genome assembly GCA_021784515.1 of Myxococcales bacterium. Lineage (GTDB taxonomy): Bacteria > Myxococcota_A > Polyangia > Palsa-1104 > SHYY01 > SHYY01. Next base: position 12 of record JAJXSP010000399.1, read on the forward strand.
TCCAGTACGTGTCGGTCTTCGACTACGCCCATGACAAGTTCCTCTTCGGCCCCGTCCAGGGATCGCAGGAAGGCGAGGGGCCGCCTGCGATCGCCGACTTCGACGGCGATGGGAAACCCGACTTCACCACCAACGGCGGGAGGCAGAGGACCGTCTACGACCTCGCATGCGCCGTCCCGAACCCGCCGCCGCGCTGCCACGGTTTCGGCATCCTGTGGCAGAAGCCGGAGCGGGACCCTTGGGGTTGGGGTAGCCACGCGGTCGCCTTCGACCTGAACGGGGACGGCGCGGCCGAGGTGATCACGCGCGACGATTGCTGGCTGCGCGTCTACAACGGCCCGGATGGAAAGACGCTCATCGCCGTGCCATTCCCGCACAGTCAAGGCTTCCCCGGTTTCGCCGTGGCGGATGTGGATGGCGACGGCCACGCTGAAATCATCGGCATCGCCGATGATCTCGACCGCGACGCTCAACTCGACAAATGCCCGGGAACGCCCGACCCCGAGACCGGCACGCCCTGGAGCTACACAAAAGGATTGTTCGTCTTCGCCGACCCCCTGCACCGATGGCCGGCCGCCCGTCGCGTCTGGAACCAGGCCACCGATCACGTCACCAACATCGATGACGATCTGTCGGTGCCGCAGCACGAGGCCGACAGCTGGCTGTTCAACAACACCTACCGCGCCCAGGAGGCGCTCTCCAAGCGCACGCGGCTGCCCGATTACACCGCCGGCGAGCCGGCCTCGGTCGATCCGGGCTCGGCCGAATGCACGGCGGCGTGGACCCTGCGCGCCCAGCTCTGCAATCGCGGCGCGGCCGAGGTGGCGGCGGGCGTGCCGGGGACGTTCTACCAGGGCGATCCGCGGCAGCCGGGAGGCAAGGCGCTGTACGCCGTTTCCGTTTGACCACCCTCCCACGCCCAAGTAGCCTCGCGCGCCATGCCTTGGATCTCGCGCCTGCTGCGTGGACAACGTGTGTGGGCGCGCGCCACCCCCGACGGCCGCCTCGCGCTCGGCGCCGACGGACGGGTCGAGATCCTCTACCAGCCCGGGGGCAAGGTGTACCGCGCCTCGGCGCGCAACCTGGAGTCCGACCCGCTGCCCGAGGCGCTCGGGGACGCCCAGGCCGCGCCGGGCGAGGCCGCCGGCGAGGGGAAGAAGAAGGTCGAGACGGCGCGCGAGCCGTCGCCGCCCCCCGAGGGTGCCTACGTGGTCTACGCCGACGGCGCCTGCACCGGAAACCCCGGCCCCTGCGGTCTCGGCGTGGTGCTCCTCGACGGCGGCAAGCGCCGCGAGCTGTCGGAGTACCTCGGCATGGGCACCAACAACATCGCCGAGCTGACCGCGATCGTCCGCGCCCTCGAGGAGGCGCCGCGCGATCGCACGGTCGTGATCCACTCGGACAGCGGCTACGCGCTCGGCCTGCTCGGCAAGGGCTGGAAGGCGAAGGCCAACCAGGACCTCGTCGAACGCATGCGCACGCTCGCCCGCGGCTTTTGCGACCTGCGCCTCGTGAAGGTGGCGGGCCACGCCGGCATCGTCGAGAACGAGCGCGCCGACCAGCTCGCGCGGGACGCGGTGACCCGCCGCCGCTGATGCCCCGTCTCCTCGAGCGGCGACCGGAGCTGGTGCTCGCCGCGGTGACGACGCTGTGGGCATCCACCTTCATCGTCACCAAGGACATCGTCCGCACCAACGCGCCGCTGTTCTACCTCACGCTGCGCTTCTCCGTCGGGGCGGCGGTGCTGCTCGCGCTCGTGCCGCGCGCGCTGCGGCCGTCGCGCAAGACGCTCCGCGACGGGATCGTGCTCGGCGCGGGGCAGGCGTTCGGGCTCGCGCTGCAGGTGTTCGGGCAGGTCTACACCACCGCCACCAAGTCGTCGTTCGTCAGCTCGCTCTCGACGGCGCTCACCCCGCTGCTCGCGCTCGCGCTGTACCGCGAGCGTCCGAGCGGCGCGCAGGCGACGGGCGTGCTGCTCGCCACGTTCGGCCTTTTGCTGCTCACCTACCCGACGGACGGCGCCGAGTGGAACCGCGGCGACCTCTTCTCCGTCGCCTGCGCGGCGGTGTACGCCGGGGTGATCGTCGAGACGGCGCGCCGGGCCCGCGGCTCCGACGTGGGCGCGCTGACCGCCCTGCAGACCGTCACCGCCGCCATCTGCTTCGGCCTCGCCTTCCTCGCCGCCCACGGCGCCGCGGCCGTGCTCCCGCCCGAGCGCTGGCCGGTGCTCCTGCGCGTCGAGGCCCGCCCGCTCGCGATCGGCGGGAAGCTCCTGGCGCAAATCTCGTACATGGCGCTCGTGTGCACCGCGGGCACCTTCTCTGCCCAGACCTGGGCGATGTCGCGCATGAGCGCCGCCCACGCAGCGGTCGTGTTCGCGCTCGAGCCGGTGTTTGCAACCGGGATGGCGATTGCTGTAGAAGGAGCATCCGAGTGGCCCGGTCGACGTGGCGCCGTCGGCGCGGGCCTGGTCCTGGCCGGAGTGCTCGCCGCGGAGATCAGGCGGCGAAATCGAGGACAACGCGCGCAAACGGAGGGCGCCCGCGCGGCGCTGAGGAGACGATGAAGCTCGACACGATCAAGAGAGGCTCGCTGTTCGCGCTGGCGATGGCCGCCGCCGCCCTGCACGCCCCCGCCGCGCACGCCAATGGTCCGGTCAAGTTCCACGAGCACGAGGCCGAGCGCGCCGGGATCAAGCTCGCGCTGCTGGAGAAGTGGCAGGCGGGCGAAGAGAGCAAGTGGAAGAACAACGGCAAGGTGATCCTGCTCGTGCACGGGGCCACCTGGTCGTCGAAGTGCACCTTCGACCCGGTGGCGAACTACTCGCTGATGGACACCCTGGCCAACGATGGCTGGGACGTCTTCGCGCTCGACCTGCACGGCTACGGCAAGTCGGGGCGCACCGAGAAGGACTGGACCGAGTCGCCGTCGGCGGCCGAGGACATCGACGCCGCGGTGGACTACATCCGCGCCTTCCGCTGGGTGGAGAAGGTGCACGTGATGGGCTACCAGTGGGGCTCCCAGCCGGCCGGCATCTTCGCGATGAAGCACCCCAACAAGCTCGCCAAGCTGGTGCTGTTCGGGATGCGCACCGCGCCCGAGCGGAAGGCCGGCGACCAGCGGGAGCAGTACCGCCCCAACGGCGCCTCCAACGCCATGCTCAAGCCCGACGACGGCGACCTCGACCAGGAGTTCGTGCGCCGGCGCTCGCAGGTGTGCCTCGCCGCCGATCCGGAGAGCCCCAACGGCGCCCTGCGCGATCTTGCGCGCCAGAGCTTCGTCGATCCGTCGCGGGTGAAGGCGCCCACGCTGCTCATCATGGGCGACCGCGACTCCGACGCCGACGTGCTCGGCGACCGGATCGAGTTCTACAAGGCGCTCGCCTCGCGCAACAAGTGGTTCATCACCGTCCCGGGCCTCGGCAAGTACGCCACCGTCGAGCGCGGCCGCGCCAGGTTCGAGGCGGCGCTCGAGTCGTTCCTCGATCTCCCGTAGCGCCCCCCTTTCCATCCCTCACGACGGCCTCTGGCAGCGCGGACAGAACACCGTGCCGCGGCCGCCCAGCACGTCGCGCACCAATGCTGGGCAGCGCGGGCAGGGCTCGCCGGCGCGGCCGTACACGGCGAACGGGTTGGGCGCGCCCGCCTCCTCGACGTAGGTGAGCTCCGGCCCGTCCTCGGCGGCGAGCGTGTCGCGCAGCGAGCCGAGGATGCCCTCGACGAGGCGGGCGACGGCGCGGCGGTCGAGGTCGCCGGCCGGTCGGGCGGGGTGGATCTTCGCGCGCCACAGCGCCTCGGTCGCCTGGATGTTGCCGACCCCGGCGAGCAGCGACTGGTCCATCAGCGCCAGCTTCACCGGGCCCCGCCGGCCGCGCAGCGCCTCGCCGAGCCACGCCGCGTCGAGGCCGTCGGCGAGCGGGTCGCGGCCGAGCGCGCGCCACTCGGCGATCGGCGCGCCGTCGGGGGACGGGACCAGCCGCCCGAACTGGCGCGGATCGAGGTAGCGCACCGATCTCCGCGCAGTGTCGACACGCGCCCGTTCGTGCTGCAGTGCAGCGTCATTCTTGCTGCGCCGCGCGACTCCTTCACGCGACTCCCCTCGACGAGCGCGATCACCGCCGCGGGCGAGCTGCCGCGGACGATCCGCGTCGGCGCCACCTCCGCCCGTTCGATGCGCCGACCGGCGAGCCACTCGCGAAGCCGGCGCCCCGCGATCTCCACCTCGGGCAGCTCGGGCATGAACGGCTAGCGCCCGGCGCGGGCGTCGAGGCGCACGAAGGAGAGGCGCGGCCCCACCCCAATCCGCAGCTCGCGGCCGCCGCGGTAGCCGTCGCCGTCGATGACGTAGTCCACCGGCTCGTCGCTCTCGAAGCGCAGCTCGGAGGCCAGCGCGTGGATCGCCTTGCTCGGGCGCATCGGCTGCCCGCGCAGCATCCGCGGCAGGTCGAGCACGAGGTCGAGCGCGTGGCGGGCGTGGATGCCGAGGACGGCGAAGGCGCCGGGCCGCTCGTTGGCGCGCGGGAAGGGGCGGAAGCCGAGCCCGATGTCCTCGATGCACGCCGCGGCGACGGTCATGAAGTCCTCGCGCGGCCAGCGCTCGCCGTCGACGGTGACGCGGACGCGGACGCGGCGGGTGAGGTCGCGCGAGAAGCGGCCGTGCACCAGCGAGGAGAGCGCGCCGCGGGCGAGCAGGCGCGCGGCGGTCTCGGGCGACGGGCGGCCGGTGCCGTAGTAGGCGTCGAGGAAGTTGTAGATCACCCCGTTGCCGAAGATGAAGCCGTAGGCGTCACCGACGGCGAGCAGCTCCTTTTGCACCAGCGGCAGCTCGTCGCCGTGATGGTAGCGGTCGACCAGCTCGAACAGGATGCGGGCGGTGTCGCCGCGCACGCCGAGCGCGCCGGCGATGGTGTTCATGGTGCCGCCGCGGAGGATCGCCACCGGCGGCAGGGGCGCGCCGGCGAAGACGCGGATGAAGGCGGTCAGCGTGCAGTGGATGGTGCCGTCGCCGCCGTTGATGCACAGGAGGTCGATCCGCTCGCGACGCCACTCCTCGGCGACGCGGTAGAGGTCGTCGAGGGTGGCGGTGGTGGCGGCGGCGCCGCGGCTGCCGATCAGCCAGGCGAGCCGGCGCATGGCGCCCGGGTCGCGGAGGTTCTCGCGCGACCGCGGGTTCGAGATGACGCCGATCCCGGGCACCGCGATATGGTCGCGCCCCGCGGCGCGCCTGCAAGCGTCAGGCGCCGAGCGCGCGCAGCAGGGCCAGGGCGGAGGCGCCCGCCTCGATGCTGCGATGCAGCAACTCGCCGCGCGCGCGGAACGGCGGCGCGGCGGGCGGCAGGGCGGTGAGCGCCGCGAGCCAGCGCTCCGGGTCGGGTCGATCGAGCAGGCCCTCGAGGCCGAACAGGCTCACCTCGCCTACGCCCGCCATGCGCGCGGCGGCGGCGTCGAGGGCGAGGTCGCGCGGGTCGTCGTAGCAGGGCTCGTCGCCGAGCTTGCCGCGGCCGACGAGGCCGAGGAAGGCGCCGGCGCGCGCGCCGAGCACCGCCGCGACGCCGCCGAGCGCGCGGAAGCCGTACCAGCGCACGTCCTCGACGGAGAACAGGCCGCGCGAGTAGCCGGCGATGAGCGAGCCGTAGGCCATCAGCGCGACCCGGTCCCAGCCGCAGCCGAGCGGCGCCTC
>JAJXSP010000400.1 GCA_021784515.1 Myxococcales bacterium
GACGCCGGTGACCGCGAGTCCATGGACGGGCGTCGCCATGTCTTGCGGACTGGCCATGTCGACGGCGTGCGCGAGGTCGGGCGGCGGCAGCGCGAGATCGGGATGGAACGCCGGCGCGAGATCGGCGACCGCGTGGGCCATGTCGTGCGTCGGCGCGACGGCGAGGTCGGCGACCGGGTGACCGCCGACCGCGAGATCGGGCGCCTGCGCTACGGAAAGATCGGCGGGTGAATGATCGCCGACGGAAAGATCGGGCTTTTGCCCCACGGAAAGATCGGCGGGCGGATTCGCGGCGCTCGCCATGTCGCGATTCTCCGACGGCGAAAGGTCTGCCGCGGCGCCGAGATCGGCCGACGGGGTTGCGCCGGCGTCGCTCCGCTCCTTCCCCCAATTCCCTTCGTTTTCGAAGATCGAGCCGCGGTGGTCGTGCGCGAAGAGCGGCCCCCGCTCGCGCAGCGACGGGTCTTGGTAGGGATCGGTGCCATCGCATCCGAGAGCGGGTCCGAGGGCCAGCGACGAGAGGGAGAGCAGCAGGGCCGTCCGTGCGACTTGCTTGGGCATTTACACCTCCTGCGGAACCGCAGGGCAACGGACGTGCCGAGCGTGCGAGGTTTCCCTCGAGGCGCGGCAACTCGCTCGGGCAATGGCCCCTCGGTCACGGCGTGCGGCCGCGGGACTACGGCGCTCCGTCCACGCGCAGGCGGTGGCCCGCTCCCGACGCCACGTCGCGCCGCGCGGCGACCCTCTCCGACGGGAACATCACGCGCGCCGGGCGGGGTCGCGAAGCGGCGTGCATTCCCGGGCGAGTGGCCCTAACCTGCGCCGCATGGGACGCCGCGAGCGCGATCGAACCGCCTCCCTCCCGCCGGCCGAGGCGCACGGCGTGGGGCACCGCCATGAGCGGCTGCAGCAGCTCATGGCCGAAGAGCTGGCGGGGCTCCTGCGTGACGAGGTGACGAACCCGATCCTCGACGACGTGCGCCTCGAGCGTCTCGAGCTATCGGTGGACTACCGCGCGGCGCGGGTCGCCTTCTACACGCTCGCCGAGGCGGAGGAGACGCGCGCCTCCGTGGAGCGTTTGGAGCACGCGCTGGAGAAGGCCACGCCCTTCCTGCGTCGCCGTCTCGGCGAGGCGCTCGACCTCAAACGACTCCCCGAGCTGCGTTTCGTCTACGACCGCCTGGCGGCAGGCGAGGCGCGCGCGGCGAAGCTCCTCGCGGCGGAGCACCCCGCGCCGCCGCCGCCCGCGATCGACGAGGACGAGGAAGACGGTGAGGGAGAAGACGAAGTAGAGGACGAGGTCGACGAGGGCTGACCGCTACGCGATCCCGAGCCGCATCAGGTGCGCGCGGACGTACCAGCGCAGCTCGGCGCGCTGGCGGAAGCGGGGGACGGTGGCGAAGGTGTGGAGCGCGTCGCGGATCGCCTCCGTCGCGCCGGCGGCGTTGCCCAGCGCGCGGCGCACGCGGCCCAGGCGCACCCGCCCCTCCACCGTCGAGGAGTTGAGCGCGAGGTAGCGCAAGAGGGCGTCCTCCGCCTCGTCGGCGCGCCCGAGATCCTCCAGCGCGCGCCCCGCGACGAGGTAGACCTCGCCGCGCAGCAGCCGCTCGTCGCGGGTGGCCGCCTCGACGAGCAGCTCATCGAGGTGCGCGACGAGTGGGACCTGCCCTTTGCGGGCGCGGTGTCGATCGCGCTCGACGGCGGCGCACCGGTGGTGGCCCCGCTGCCCGCCGGATCGCGCGGCGTGGTCGCGCTGCCGGCGGGCGCGTCGGCGGTGGAGGTGGCCGCGCCCGGCTGCGTGCTCTCCTGGCTGCCGTCGGACGATCGCTGCGCGCTCGGGTGGAGCGGCCCGCTCGACCGGCCCACGCACTTTTCGCTGCAGGCGATCCCGATGGCGATCGCGCCCGCCGCCGCCGACGAGGGGCGCCTCTGGTTCGCGCCCAACACCGCCCCGCGGCCGCGCTTCACCGCCGTCAACCGCGTCACCGCGATCCGCGACGGCGTCGACGTGTTCCGCGCCTACGTCGAGGCGCTCCGCACCGTCCGCGCGCCGGGCCACCGCGTGCTGCTCGGCGGCTGGTTCCCCTCGCGCGCGCGATGCCCGCCGTCGCCGGTCCCGGCGAGGTGGCGCGCTGCGCGCACGGCCCGCGCTCGGGGATGAGCGAGCGCCCCGACGAGATCTACTGCCACAGCAAGACCTGGATCGTCGACGACGTGGCGGCGCGCGTCGGCTCGGCGAACTGCAGCCGGCGCAGCTACACCCACGACAGCGAGCTGGACGTGGTGGTGGTCGACGGCGCGGTGGACAACGGCGCGCGCGCCTTCGCCCGCGGCCTGCGCATGGCGCTGTGGCAGGAGCTGCTGCGCCTCGACGATCCGTCGGTGCTCGAGGACCACCGGCGCGCGCTCGCCTTCTTCCGCGATCCGCCGCCCGGCTCGCTGCTGCGCCGCTACGACTTCCAGGCCGACCTCGCGCCCACCGTCGAGGATCGCGCGGCCGGCGTGCTCGAGGCGGTCGCGCGCCACCTCCGCGTCACGCCGGAGACGGTGCGCGCCCGGGTGGGGGCGGCGCGCGCCGGGGCGGCGGCGGCCGGAGGGCTGGAGGGCGAGATCGACGTTGCGCTCGAGGAGGCCACGGATCATCTCGAGTGCGATCCCGATCTGACCTGGAGTATCGTGGACCCCGACGGGAGATGACACCGCGCCGCGCTCCGAACCGATGAATCCCCTCCGCCTCCTCCTCGCCGCCGCACTCCTCGCCGCGCCCGGCTGCGCCAGCAAGGACCCGATGCCGTCGCCGGTGCAGAGCGCTCCGCCGTCGCACCACCACGTCGAGCTCGTCGAGGCGGCGGCCGGCGAGGTCGCCGCCGTGGTGAGACACGAGCTGGAACGCGCCGACCGCGAGGGACGCGACCTGCTCGTCTACGTCGGCGCCAGCTGGTGCGAGCCCTGCCAGCGCTTCCACCGCGCCGCCGCCGCCGGCGTGCTCGACCAGAGCTTCCCCAACCTGCGCCTCCTCGATTTCGACATCGACCGCGACGGCGCGCGCCTGCTCCAGGCAGGCTACACGTCGAACCTCATCCCGCTGATCGCGCTGCCCGCTCCCGACGGGCGCGCCAGCGGCGTGCAGATCGAGGGCTCGATCAAGGGCGAGGGCGCCGTCGGCCAGATCGCGCCGCGGCTCGCCAACCTGATCGCCGCCCGACGGAGCGCGGTCCAACGCTGAGGGCCCCTACGATCGCCCGAGCGCCTTGAGCAGCTGCGCGCGCGCGGTCGCGAGGTTGAAGTCGGCCTGCACCTTCTGCGCGGCCGCCTGCGTGAGCGCCAGCTGCGCGTCGCCCAGCTCGATGATGTTGCCGACGCCGGTCTGGTAGCGCCCCTCGGCCAGCCGCAGCCGCTCCTTCGCGTTGAACAGCGCCTCGTCGGCGGCGGAGATCGCCTCCTTCGCCGCTCGCACCGCGAGGCGGGCCTGGTCCACCTCGAGCCGGATCTGCTGCCGCTCGAGGTCGCGCGCGGCGTCCGCCGCGGTCAGCTTGTACCTGGCCTCGCGCACCGTCTCGCGCGTGAGCAGCCCCTGGAAGATCCCCCAGGTCATGCTGAGCGAGAGGTTGCCGTTCCAGCCGAGGTCGGTGATGTCGGTGCTCGCGGCGGTGACGGCCATCCCCGTCGAGAACGACGGGAAGTAGGCGCCCCGCTGCGCGTGCACCGTGAGCGCCGCGGCTTCGATCTGCCGCTCGAGGCTGGCCAGCTCGGGGCGGTGCTGGACCGCCTCGACGAGCAGGCGATCGGTCGCCAGGTCCTCGCCCTCGAGGGGCGGCAGCGTCTCGGCGGCGACGTCGTAGTCGGTCGGCCCCTCCACGCCCATCGCCTGGTTCAGCGTCGCCTTGGCCGACTCGTAGGCGTTCTCGGCGTTGATGAGCTGCACCTTCGCGTTCGCCACGTCGGTGCGTGACTGCGCGAGATCGATCTCGGGGTGCGTGCCGACGGCGACGAAGCCCTCGACCTGCGTGAGGTGCTTGCGCTGGTTTCCGAGGTTGTCCTGCGCCACCACGACCAGCTCCTTCTGAGCGCGCGCGTTGAAGTAGGCGCTGCGGGCGTTGAGCTCGACGAGCAGGCGAGTCGCGCGCTCGGTCTCCTCCTGCGACAGCGCGGTCTTCTTCGCCGCGCGCCAGGTGTCGAGCGTCAGGCCGAAGTCCCACAGGAGCTGCTGCGCGTTCAGCCCGAAGTTGAAGAAGTTGTAGGTGGTCAAGCTCTGGGTGGTGTTGAAGCTCGCGCCGCCGGGGACGAAGCCCGGGTGCGCGACGAAGTTCGAGGTGGTGCGCTCGTAGGCCGCGGTGCCGTTCACCTGCGGCAGCAGCCCCGCGCGCGCCTCGCCGGCGCGGGCCTCGGCGGCGCCCGTGTTGGCGTGCGCCTGCATGAGCTGCGGCTGGCGCTCGCGCGCCGTCTTGAGCGCCTCCTCGAGGGTGACGACGTTCGCCTGCGCGGCGACGAAGACGAGGGCCAATGGGGGAATCATTCGTACCTCAGCGCATCGATCGGATCGAGACGCGATGCCTTCCACGCCGGATAGAGGCCGAACAGCACGCCGACCAGCGCGGAAAAGGCCAGCGACACAACGATGATGTCGGGCCGCAGCACCATCGCCCAGCCGGTCTTCGCCGCCACCCACCGACCCGCGCCCAGCCCCGCCGCCACGCCGAGCAGCCCGCCCATCACCGACAGCGTCAGCGCCTCGATGAGGAACTGCCACAGGATGTCCGCCCCCTTGGCGCCGACGGCGATGCGCAGCCCGATCTCGCGCGTGCGCTCGGTGACGCTGACCAGCATGATGTTCATGATCCCGATGCCGCCGACGAGGAGCGACACGGCGGCGATGGCGGCGAGCAGGCTGGTGAGCGTCTTGGTGCCCTCCGCCTGCGCGCTCGCGATCTCGGTGAGGTTGCGGATCGAGAAGTCGTCGTCGCCGCCCGGCACGACGTGGTGGCGGTCGCGCAGCAGGTTCCCGATCTCCGTCTCGGCCTTCGACGTCGCCTCGGGCGAGACGGCGCCGATCATCACCACGCCCGAGAGGTACTTCTTCAGCCCGCCCTGGATCTTCGCGAGGTAGGTCGACGACGGCACGAGCACCGTGTCGTCGTAGTCCTGCCCCATCGGCGACTGCCCCTTCTTCTCGAGCACCCCGACGACCTGGAACGGGATGTTCTTGATCCGCACCAGCTGCCCGATGGGGTCGGCGCTCGGTCCGAACAGCTTGTCCACGACGGTCTGGCCGAGGACCGCCACCTTCGTCCCGGCGTCGACGTCGCTGGCGGTGAACAGCCCGCCGCGCGCGGCGCGCCAGGTGCGGATGGCGAAGTAGTCGGGCGTGGTGCCGGTGATCGAGGTGGTCCAGTTCTGGTCCTCGGAGAGCACCGACGCGTTGGTCCGCAGCGCCGGGCAGGCGTAGCGCACCGACGGGACCTCCGTCTGGATCGCCTTCAGGTCGTCCCAGGTCAGCGTGGGCATCGAGCCGAAGCCGCCGTGCGCGCCGCCGGCGCTGGTGCTGCCCGGAATGAGGATGAGCATGTTCGTGCCCATCGTCGTGAAGGCGTCCTCGACGCGCTTCTTGGCGCCCTCGCCGATCGCCACCATCGCGATCACCGCGCCGACGCCGATCACGATGCCGAGCGTGG
>JAJXSP010000401.1 GCA_021784515.1 Myxococcales bacterium
GCGGCAGTTCGCGCCACGCTCGAGCTTCCGCGTCGGGCGGCGCTGCTCCGCGCCGGAGTCGGCGCCGCGGTGGTGGCGCTTTGCGTCGCGCTCCTCGCGGCGCGCGCCGGGCTGCCCGCGCGCAGCGCGCTGTCCGCGGCGATCGTCGCCGTCGTGCATGGGCTCACCGTCGAGGTGTTCCGCGCCCTGGCCTGGGACCGCGTCCTCGCCCGCCTCCGCGCCGCGCTGGCGCCCGATCTCGATCCGCTGCGCCTGTTCGCCGATGCATGGCGACCGCGCCTGCTGCGCGCGGCCTTCGCGACGGCGGCGATGGGCACCGGTGCGGTGGTGGTCGTCGGCAGCGCCTTCCTTCCGATCAGCCTCGAGCAGTGGGTCCGCCTCGAGACGTTCTTCCCGCTCACGCTCGCCGCGCTCTCGCTCGCGTGGTTCGCCGCCGTGCGCCGCCTCGTCGCCCCGGTGGCGCGCTACCTCGAGGCGGCCAACTCCGACGGCGCCGGCCCTGCTCGCGACGACCCGCGCGCCCTCGAGGCCTACCGCGCCGCGCAGCGCCTGCCCTACCAGCTCGCGGTGCTGAAGCTCGGCGTCGCCTTCGTCGGCGAAGCGGCGCTCACCGCGCAGGGGCCGCTGCTGTTCGGCATCGACTACGAGAACGCCATCCTCCTGTTCGGCGAGGCGCTCGTCGTCACCGTCGGCACGGGCCTCTACGAGGTGCTGTGGCACCGCGCCACCATGCGCCCGCTCCTCGCGCACCTCGCCGCGCGCCACCGCCCGCGCCCCGAGGTCGTGCGCACGCCCCTCTCGCTGCGCAGCAAGATGCTCTCCTTCTTCGGCGGCCTCACCTTCTTCGCCTGTGGACTCTCGCTGCTGTGGTCGTTCGTGCAGTACAAGACGCTCGCGACGGCGTTCATCCAGCGCGAGACGGAGCTGCGCCTCGCGGGCACGATCGCCGACCTCGGAACACGCGCCGCGCGCGCCGGCCACCGCCTCTCGCCCGACGAGCTGCGCGCCTCGCTCCGCTCCGCCCATGACGCGATCCGCGATCAGGCGGTGTTCTACTACCTGCCGCCCGACGGTGGCGCCGTCGAGCCGCTCGGCACGGACGCGCCGGCGATGCCCTGGTACGGCGAGCAGCTCCTGCGACGGCGCGACGCGGGACAGATCGAGCTGTCGCGGCTGCAGCTCTCGGGCGCCTACGCGCGCATCCGCGACGAGCGCGGCGGCGACCTCGGCTCGATCGCGGTGCTCTATCCCGGCTACCGGGGCCACGGCGCGTCGATCGATCGCCAGGTGGTGGTGCTGCTGTTCTTCTTCGTCCTCCTCGCGGCGGCGTCGATGGGGCTGGTGATCCTGGTAGCGCGCGACCTGACGGCGCCGCTCCGGCTGCTCGAGCGACGCGCCGACGCGATGGCGAAGGGCGACCTCACGCGTCCCGTGACCGCGCCGGGTGGCGAGGCGGACGAGGTGGGGCGCCTCACCTTCGCCTTCGAGGAGATGCGCCGCGCGCTGAACGAGAAGCTGCGCTCCACGACGGAGATCAACCTCTCGCTCGAGCAGGAGGTCGGGCGGCGCACGGCCGAGCTTTCGCGGCGCAACCGCGAGCTGAAGGACGCCCTCGAGGCACTCCAGCGCGCGCAGGCCGAGCTGGTGCGCGCGGAGAAGATGGCGTCGATGGGCCGCCTCGTCGCCGGCATCGCGCACGAGATCAACAACCCCGTCAACGCGGTGGTGAACACGGCGAACCCGCTCGAGGCGACGCTCGAGGAGCTGATCGCCGACGGCGCGGCGATGAAGCCGGCCGCGCTCGCGGAGCGCGCCGAGGACGTCCGCGAGATGCTGCGGGTGATCCAGCGCGGCGCGCGACGCACCAAGGAGATCGTGCAGGCGCTCCACAACTACTCGCGCGGAGACGACGACCGCCTGGTGGACGTGGACCTGCACCGCGGCCTCGACGAGTCGCTCGACCTGCTGCGACACCACCTGAAGCGCGGCATCACCGTCGAGCGCGAGTACGGCGACGTCGGGCGCGTGCGCGGCTACGCGGGCCAGTTGCACCAGGTGTTCATGAACCTGCTCACGAACGCGGCGCAGGCGCTCGGCGCACAGGAGCGCGGCGGCGTGATCCACATCCGCACCGCCCGCACCGACGGCAGGGTGGTGATCACGGTGGCGGACGACGGCCCCGGAATCCCGAAGGAGGTGCTCCCGCGGATCTTCGACCCGTTCTTCACGACGAAGGACGTCGGCGAAGGCTCGGGCCTGGGCCTATCGATCGTCCACGGAATCGTCGAACGGCACGGCGGGACGATCGAAGTCGAGAGCGAACAGGGAAAGGGCACCACCTTCACGGTGACGCTGCCGGCGGAGCAGGCGGGGAGGACGGCCGGGGCGAGGCAGTGACGGCGGAGGCGTTCACTGCGCTCGGCGGGTGCGGTCACCCGACGGGCGTGCGCGTGCGCCGACCCCTCATCCATCGACGAGGCGGCTCAGTTACGCGCCGCAGCAGCGCTTGTATTTCTTGCCCGATCCGCAAGGACAAGGCGCATTCCGCGTCGGCTTGACGTCGGGGGTCGCGACAGCGACGGGCGCCCTGCGATTGTGGGTCGCCGATCGTCGAAGAAGCTCCGCGCCCCGCTTTCGCGTCGCCTCGCCCAGAGAGCGGAGGGCCTCATCGATCGGGGTATGGCGATCCTTCCACGCCATGAAAACCTTGATGAACATGCTCCGATCTTTGGTAGCCCCTTGGAAGCCCCGCGGTACCAGGGTCTTTGCATCAAGTTGCGCGCCGCCAATGGAAGCAAGCTCCGAATCGCGAACCTCGAACACCTCCATGACAGCGTCCATGCTCGGGTGCGCAGGATCGACGTTGAAGCAGAGGTCGACCTGGTACGTCCTGCCCTCGATGCGATACCGATCGAAGCGAGCGTCGGGAAACGCGACCATGTGGGGCAGGAGGTCGCCCGGCGACCAGTGATCGAGCGCCTGTTCCCGCCACGAAATCCCGAAGGGGCGCGACGGCGCCCAAAGGTCGAAGACATGGTCCAGCACCCAACCAGGCAGGGGCTCGACGAAGAAGGGGCGGACGACCGCGGGCAGTTCGCCCCCGCCGTGGGCCTCGACGACCCCCGTGAGGAAGTCGAGCGTGAGCTTTGCCGACGGCGTCTTGGTTGGTGGCTGCTCGCGCCACTTGGTCGTCAGGGTGCGCTCGATCATCTCGGCGCTGAAGAGGCGATCGTCGATGAGGTCGCCCGACATCCCGACCTCGGTGCAGAGGCAGGTCGGGTTGCTACACACGTCCAGCGTGCAGAGCAGCCCGAGCGCGCGATCGTGCTGGCCTCGTCCGCGGCGCAACCAGATGGCGAGCAGGTCGTCCTGCACCTGGTAGGGCCTGCTGGCGTCGAGCATGAGCGGTTTCACGGCGGAGCCGAGGTTGCCCGGTCTCCGCGAACTCGTCCACAGGAACGTGAGCGACACAGGAACGCGAGCGACTCGACGAGCATAGAGCGCGGCCTCCCCAGGGACTTTTTGATCGGGGTACAAATGCCGGCTCGGTCAGTAGTAGTTCATCTGGCAGTACGGCGCCCGACGACGAACCATGACCGGCCCCTTCTCCGAGCGTGACCAGGAGATCTTGAAGGCTCGAGAGGCTGGCGGCGGCGCGGGGCTGTTCGCCGACGAGGACGCGCTGGCCGCGTCGTTCGGGGCGATTCAGCACGGCAGGCGGTGCGCGCGAACTACCTCGACGGGCGCTCGACCATCATGGCGCTACGGGCCGCGCTTGCCGGCGAGGCGTGCGACGACGTGAGCTGCGGCTGGTGAGCGCCCGGTCAGTGGACACACGGCTCAGGCGATCAACAACCGCTCCGATTCGACCACCCACCCGCCCGCCGTCGAAGAACTGCACTGCCCGCTCGAGGAGGTCGACCACCGCGAAGCAGGGGTTGTCCGCGGCGCGCAGCGTCCCGGCCGCTCACGAAATGGGGAATGAAGATTGCGAGGAACGTGCCGCCAAAAAAGTACGCGACATAGTGATACCAGCGCATCGGGGATTCCTCTCAAGTCGATTAGAACGATCTGCCGCCCGCCCCGCACTTTGGCACATCGCACGACGAGCGCATCATCGGGCGCTGGCCGCAGGAGGTCCGCATTGGGCGCTGCGAGCCACGCGTCGACGTGCTCGGGTGCGAGGATCACCGGCATCCGATCGTGGAGGGGCGCCATGACGCTGTTCGGCCCGACGGTGAGCAGGCTGAACCCCGGCAGCGGCGCCGGCTCCTCGTCGGTCGGCTTCGGCGCGTGGTCGAAAAGCGCCGCGATCAGGAGCGGCTTTCCGTCGGCGCGGTGGAACCGAAGCGGCCTCCGGGCGGTCTTCGGGCCGGTCCACTCGTAGAAGCCGGTCGCCGGGGCGATGCAGCGCCGTTCGAGGAACGCCTTCTTCCATGCCCGCGAGTCGAGGACATTCTCGGAGCGGGTGTTGAACAGCGCCTTCGTCTTGCCCAGGCCGACGTGGCGCTCGATCGACGGCGCCGCAGGCGGCTCTTCGCATCGTCAGACCATTGACGCCGGGGCCGGCAACTGCGGCGGTCCTTGCACGGTGCGGCGCCCTGCTCCCTTCGTAAGGCGCGGCCGCGGCGTTGGCCGACCGCTTGCTGTACGTGCAGGCGCCACCGGCGAGGCCACCGATGTCCCACATCCTCTTCACACCGCACGCGATCGATCGCTTCATCGAGCGGCACGTGCCCGGGATCACCTACGATGAGGCGGCGTCCCTCCTGCGGCGCCATGCCCGCGGCGCGGTGCGCCTGAAGTGCCGGTCGGTCTGCGGTGACCCGCTCGCCCGCATGGAGATTGCCGAGCTGCAACTGTCGGTCGTGTTCGTCCTCAAGCGCGACGGGGACGTGGATGTCGCGATGACTATCCTGCCCGCTTCGGCGGCCGCGCAGCGACAGCCGGCCGAGCCCGCGCGCCCGAAGTCGCTGCCCGCGCTCGGTACGGTCGCCGCCCTTCGCGAGCCTGCTTCGGTCGAAGAAGCCGAGCGCGCCTTGCGCGCGCTCGTCGAGCAGGAGTGGGAGTGCTCGGACGCGGTCGCCGAGGCCAACGAGATCGACTCGCTCGCCTACATGCGCGAGTCGAAGCGGCTGCGCGACCAGATCGGTGCCCTGCGCCGCTGGATCGAGCGCAACCGCGACCGCCGCGCCGCGATCGCCGGGTAGCGCGAGCGGCGAGCCTGGGGATGGCGATCGCACGACGCTCTTCATACAAGGGCCGGCGCACCGTTCACCCCGTGATCGCAGAGTGCGCGGCCCGCGTCACTTTCCGCCCGGGGAGGGCCAGCAGCAGGAGCCCGAACAGCACGGGTCGAGGACGCATCACGAAAGGCATCGTAGCCCGCCACGCTCGGGCGATGGGGCAGGGCGATGCGCCAGGTGGCCGAGCGCGTTCGGTGGTGTCAGTGCGCCAAGCCCGGCACGCCGCGGGCGCCGCACAGGTCGGCCGTTTCGCGATCTCGATCGGGAGGCCGAGGATGTCCCGGCGCGCGATCGCCGACGTGTGCCGGCGACGATCGTCGTTCGGAAGCCAGGGCGATCGCATCAAAAGCCGGATCATTTCGATCACATAGAAACATGGGGTTGCGGCCTGCCGATCGCCGTGATCTTCT
>JAJXSP010000402.1 GCA_021784515.1 Myxococcales bacterium
GGTCACCTACGGCCGCGAAGCCGCCCACGAGCCGCTGGCCGAGCACGCGGTACTGCTCGGCCGCCGCGCCGAGCGGGCGCGACAGCACGACCGCGAGCCGATCGACGATCTCCACCTCCGCCGCGAACCGGGCTCCCTCTACCGTCGTCTCGCGTTCCATGGGAGTCGCGTTCCTCCTTTCAATGCAGCTGCGGCCCGTCGCCGCCACCCTCGTCGCCGCTCTCCACCGTCGGGACGCACGCCAGCACCGGCAGCCCCTCGGCGATCCCGGCCAGCTCCGCCGGCCCGTGGATCGAGCTGTCCCGGCGGTCGAGCGCGAAGCCGATCCCGAGACCGATCAGCGCCGCAAGAACCAGCCCACCCGCCTCCCACAGCGGCTTGTTGGGGTGGGCCGCCGCCCGCGGAAGCGCCGCTCCCTCGACGAGCTGATAGCGCAGCCCGCGCAGCCGCCGCTCGACGGTGCGCGCCAGCTCGGCGTCATGCAGCTTGCCGAGCGCGGCCTGGTACTTCCCGCGCACCACCTCGAGCCCGACCATCAGCCCGTCGAGCGCCTGCCCATTTTCCGCCGTCTCCGCGATCCGCCGCCGCGCCTCGTCCTGCCGCGCGCGCAGCCCGGTGATCGCGGCCTCGGTGTGCCGGATCTCGCCGTCGAGCGACGCCAGCTCCGGGCTCGTCCCCGCGCTGCTCCGCAGCGCCTGCTCCTCGACGGCGCGGCGGCCCTGGAGCAGCGACAGCTCGGTCTCCACGCGCCGCACCTCCGGGTGGTCGGCGGTGTAGCGCAGGCGCGCCTCGTGGAGCGCCGTCTGGAGCAGGTCCTCCTGGTGGCGCAGCGGCGACATCGCCGAGGCGAGCAGCTGCCGCCGCCGGTCGTGCTCGAGGTCGAGGTTGGTCGCCTGGATGTTGACCTCGAGCGTGGTCTCGTCGAGCGTGCGCAGGTTGCTCTCGAGCTGCTCGGGGAGCGATCCGGCGTGCGAGATCTTGAAGTCGCGCACCGACGTCTGCACCCGCGAAAGCTCGGGCCCGAGCGCGCGCACCTCGTCGTCGAGCGCCTGCACCGAGGCCGCCGCGATCGCCTCGCGCCGCGCCACCTGATCGTCGACGAAGCGCGCGGCCAGCCGGTCGACCACGGCGCGCGCACGCTCGGCGTCGGCGTCCTCGTAGCTCACGAGGAAGGTGTCCTCGCCCTCGACCTTCACCTCCATCCGGGCGCGCATGCCGTCCACCACCGCGGCGAGCGGCCGCCCGAGCTTGCCGGGCAGCCCCAGCTCCTCGGCCACCTGCGTGAGGAGCGGCCGCGACATCACCGCCAGGCGCAGCGTCTTCAGCCGCTCGCCGATCTGTTCGGCCACCGTCGGCGGCACGTAGTCCTTCGACGGCTGCGACTCGAGCACGCGCACCACCGCCGAGGCGCGGTACGCCGGATCGAGGCGCCACACCACCAGCGTCGCGAGCGCCAGCGTCACGCCGGCGCCGAGGAGGATCGGCCCCCTGCGCCGCCGGATGACGCCGACCGCGCGCGCCCATCCCTGCTCGATGCTCATCGGTCGCGGCGCTCCTGGTGAGTCGCTCATGGATTGACCTCCTGCCCCACGGGCTTCGCGTCGGCGCCCCACCGGAGGGCGAGCCGAACGCCGGCGATGTGGCGTGTCACGTCCACCAGCGGGGCGCCGCCGAACGCCTCCTGCCAGCGGAACGAGTAAAAGGCGCCGAGGCGGAGCCACGACGCCACCGTCGCTTCGGCGACGAAGTCGATGTTGAAGCCGTCGAACTGCCGGTCGCCCGAGGGCGCCGCTCCGTTGGCGAACACGCCGAAGGAGCCGCGCAGCTCGAGCTCGCGGATCGGGCGCACGCCCGCCTGGAGCGCGAGCCAATCGGCCCACAGCACGTCCGTCGTGCCGGTGCCGCTGATGAGATCGCGCACCGCCGTGAGGGCGACCTGGAAGCTATCGCTGTAGAAGCGCAAAAGGCCGTGGCCGAACCAGGTCACCGCCGTGACGTCGGCGCCGGGCGCCGTGCCCGGTCCGATCAGCGACTGGTAGATCAGCGGCCCGCCCTCGAGGCGCAGCTCGAGCGCGTGGAGGATCTGGTGCCGCCACCCGAGCGACGGGCCGTCGGTCACCGCGAGGCCGTCGCCGTCGACGACGAGGTACTGCACGCGGTTGGCGAAGCGCAGGTCGTCCAGGCGCCCGGCCCGGTAGGCGAGGGCGATCGTGGC
This sequence comes from Myxococcales bacterium, assembly GCA_021784515.1. Classification (GTDB taxonomy): domain Bacteria; phylum Myxococcota_A; class Polyangia; order Palsa-1104; family SHYY01; genus SHYY01. The sequence goes on from JAJXSP010000402.1 coordinate 2,216, forward strand.
GTCGTGCTCGTCGCCGGAGTGCAGCGGCGCGGCGGGCGGCGCGAGCTGGTCGAAGCGGGTGAGGCGGTAGCTGTAGCCGATGGCGAGATCGAGGCGGCGGGTGAGCCGCGCGTCGAGCGCGCCCTCGACGTAGTTGTCGGTGATGCCGGTCTGGGGCGCCACCACGCCGGCGCGGATGAGGAAGCCGGGATCCTCGGCGCGCACGATCTCGTCGGCGACGCGCAGCTCGAGGCGCGGCGTCACGCGCAGCCCGTAGGAGAGCTGCCCGTGGTGGTTGATGCTGTTGTCCGCCTTGCCGTCGAGGTACCACCACAGCCCGAGGTCGTAGGAGAGCGTGAGGTCGTTGCGCTCGTCGTGCAGGCGCAGGTCGATGTGCGGCGTGAGGCGCACCTCGGCGTCGGCGCCGCGCCCGTTGTAGACGTTCGAGTCGCCGGCGACGTCGAGCGAGACCGACGCACCGGGATCGATGCGCGGGCCGCCGAGCGCCGTGTGACCGAGCGCGAGGACGAGCGCGGCCGCGGCGAACCCCGGGCGCAGCGAGGGCGAGCCCTCGACGGCGCGATGGCAGAAGGCGAAGCGCATGGCGAGCGCCGGCTACGGCACGTAGACCGTGTCACCGGGGAGGAGCGGCACCGGCGTCACCCGGCCGTCGAGGACGTCGCCGAAGTGGACGCGCAGGCGCCGCCAGCTGCCGCCGGCGTCGGGGGGCCGAATCACCACCACGTGCGACGTGCGCGCGAACTCGGTCGGACCGCCGGCGGTGGTGATCGCCGACAGCACGGTGGTCCCCGCCGTGAGCGGGAACGCGCCCGGGTGAGCCACCTCGCCGAGCACGAAGAAGCGCGCCGCGCGCACCTCCTTCACCATCACCGAGACGACCGGCTCGGGCACGAAGGGGCGCAGCCGCTCGACCACCGCGGCGCGCAGCTCCTCGACGGTGCGTCCGGCCGCCTCCAGCTCGCCCGCCATCGGCAGCGACACCTTGCCGTCGGGGCGTACCGGTACCGACGCAGAGAGCGCAGGCTCCTTCCACACCGCCACCTCGACCAGGTCGTCGGCGCCGAGTCGATAGTCGGCGCGCGCCGCCGCCGGGACGGGCGTGTTCTCGTGGGCGCATCCGGTGAACGCGCCCAGCGGCGCGAGCAGGAGAAGCGCGGGAATCCTCTTCTTCATGGCTCCTTTGCCGACGGTGCGACCCGTCCGCCGGTCCGAGAGAGCAGCGCCCGTGCCACCAGGACCCCCGCGCCGCGCGCGGGGATCGGCGTTCCGCGGGGCCGCGGCTCCGGAAAGTGGAAGCGCGGTTCGCCGGCGCGGGAACGGCGCAGGCGTGCGCGACCTGCACGGTCACGCGGCGGATCGGCCGTCCGTCGTGGCATGGCGAGTGGACTCTCCGTCGCGGGACGGGAGGTGGGACGTGATCGCGAAGCGAATGGTCCTCGTGGTGGCTCTGTTCGCGTCGGTGACCGCAGCCGCCGTGGTGATGGGGCACCTGCTGCGCTCGCCGCCGGCACCGACGATGGCGCTCCTGGTGACCGCGCTGGGAGCGGTGCTGATCGGCCTTGCCGCCGGGCACGCGCCGCCGGGCGACGCCGAGCGGGAGGGGCTGGCGCCGCCGCTACCGACGGCGGAGGAGGAGCGGTGAAGACCGGTCTTCGGACGTCTTCGGGGACGGGGAAGGGTCGCCGCGGTTGTGGCCGTGATCGCGACCATTGCCGCGACCGCGACCGTGGGGACGCAACGTCCGCGATGTTGGCAGGACGCTCGGCCGGTGACTCGGGAGAACCGCGCCGGCGTCCATCCTCATGCAGGCCGCTCTTTCAGCCAAATCGCAGGGGAGACAAGGGGCGATCACGACGGCGTGGCGTCATCGGCACGAGCGTCCGGCAGCGATCAGCGTTTGATTGGAGGCGCCCTCTCGCTCCCGCTTTTCGACATCGAGCTGCACGACCGGATTTCGGTACTCCACTTTTCGCCCTAAAGCAGCCGGCTTCGCCGGCTTGGCGAAAAAGGTCCTCCTCCGAACCTCGCAACAACTGGACGCGGGTTCTCCCGCGAGCCTGTCCTTTGAATAGGGCGGAATGAGGGAACGCATCTGTTTCTAGGACGCGGTGGCGCTCGTCGCCGTCGCACCGCCGCCCGGAGGCGCCTCGGCGTCGATGGAATCGGCGGCAGAGCCTCTATACCTGTTTGGTGCGGATACCCTACGAGGGTATCGACACCACCGGACGAAACGAAGTCGGAGATCGGAACCACCGGGTGTGCACGACTCACCGAGATTCACCGAGAGCGAGCCGACGGCGACGTCGGATCTCGATAGGGACGTATTTTCTTGTTGACAAGGTGGGCCTGATATCTGTTGACAAGGTGGGCCTGATATCTGTTGACAAGGTGGGCCTGATATCTGTTGGGCGGCCTCTTCGTCATGTCCACCACGTGTCGGCCGAACACTCTGGGCAATTGGACACCAGGTCGAAACTCACCGATCCACACTTTCGGCAGGTCTTCCTCCCGAGTGGAACTTGGGGGTCTTTTGGGGCGCCAAATGGCGCCACCCCTGCCTCCGCGGCTTTTCGGCGCTGCTCCTCGAGTGCCCGGTGGTGAGCCTCCACTCGCTCGCGGAACTTCGCAAGACTCTCCTCGTAGGTGTCGATTTCCAGTTTCGAAAAGCGGTCGACCGGCTTGTCCTCGATCATCGCACTGACCTTTTGATTCGACACAACAGCCTGGATGGGCATGCATGGACTTATTCGCCGCGCCCCGCCCGGAGGCGTGCTCCAGAGTTCGCTGGCTTTCCTGGCTCGGAGCGGCCTCTCTCCGGATCGGTACGGGGATAACCTCGTGGTATTTCCGCGTTGTGCATCATTGGCAATTGCCACACGTGAAGATGCCGCGGAAGACCCCTTCGTCGGGCCCTTGGCAGCGGTCGCATAGTCCACAACCGCAAGTTAGCGCCACTTTGCACCCTGCAGGGATCGGAAAGCAGTTGAACTTGTAGAAACAGTCGGCATCAGGGATGTTCTGCCCTCCGCAGGGACAGGTCATGGCGCAGAAGAATCCTTCAGGACAGGGCGAAGCGGTCAGCGAATTGCCACAGCGAATAACGAAGAGATCGGGGGACGCAGCGTCACCGCCGGCCCCACCGTTGCCCGAACATGCCACAGGCAAAGCAAAGAAGAGCGGGAGAAGGAGCCCGGGGATTTTGTTGCGCAATTGTCGCCTCAAGGGTATGGCTGCCACAGGATGTTCAGACACGGGCGAAAGCGGTCGCCGCTCTGTCTCTGGGTCCGCCGCCGGGTAAGCCTGGGGCCGTTGCCAGCCCCAAGCTCCCCTAAGAACCGTACGTGAAAGTTTCCCTTCATACGGCTCAAGCCTCTCGTTCGGCCGCTGTCACGCGACCGGGCTGAGCGGGTGATTCGCGGGGACTGCGCTTC
>JAJXSP010000403.1 GCA_021784515.1 Myxococcales bacterium
TGATCGCCCGCGGCCCCGATCCCGACGCCGTGGCGCTCGGGATCGCAGCCCGCACGGGCGCCACGTTGCACCGCTGGTACGCCGTCGCCGAGGCGGGCGTGGTAGCCGCAACCTGCGAGCGCGGCGGCCTCCACGTGCAGGCCGACCACCTCGTGATCGAGGTCGTCGACGACGCGGGCGCCGCGCTCCCCGTCGGCGCCGTCGGCGAGCTGGTGCTGACCGACCTCCACAACGACGCCGCGCCCTACCTGCGCCACGCACTCTCCGATCGCGGGCGCCTGCTCGACCGGAGCTGCCCCTGCGGCCGCGCGCTGCCGCTGCTCGAGCTGGGCGGATGAGCCTGCGGGTCCTCGTCGTCACGAAGATCTTCCCGAACGCGCTCGAGCCGCTCTCGTCGCCGTTCAACCGCCAGCAGTTCGCCGCGCTCGCCCGTCGCTGCGAGGTGTCGGTGCTGGCGACGATCCCCTGGTTCCCGGGCGCGCGTGCCTTCGCGCGCTGGTCGGCGGCCGGGCGCCTCTTCGGCGTGCCGGCGCGCGAGGTGATCGACGGCATGTCGGTGCGCCACCCGCGCACGCTCTTCGTGCCGCGCTTCGGCCACGCGCTCTCCGCCGCGCTCTACGCCGCCTCGATCGCGCCGACGGTGCTGCGCCACCACCGCGCGGTCGACGTGGTGCTCGGATCGTGGGCCTACCCCGACGGCGCGGCGGCGGTCGCGCTCGGCCGGCTGCTCGGCGTCCCGTCGGTGGTGAAGCTGCACGGGTCGGACATCAACGTCGTGGCGGCGATGCCGGGACCGCGCCGCAACCTTCGCCTCGCCCTCCCCCGCGCCGCCCGCGTGGTCGCGGTGAGCCGCGCGCTGGCCGATGAGGCGGTGCGCCTCGGCGTGCGTCGCGAGCGCGTCGCCGTCGTCGAGAACGGCGTCGACCGCGCCCTGTTCCGCCCGCTCGATCGCGCCGCCGCGCGCGCCCAGCTCGATCTGCCGCCCGATGGCAAGCTGCTGCTCTACGTGGGCCGCCTCGAGCGGCAAAAGGGCGTGATCGATCTGCTCCTGGCCTTCGCGCGCCTCGCCCCGCGGCGGCCCGACCTGCGGCTTGCGCTCGTCGGCGATGGCGCCGCGCGGCAGGAGTGCGCGAGGCTCGCGGCGGGGATCGGCCCGCAGGTGCGGCTCGTCGGCGCGCGACCGCTCGCCGAGGTGCCGCTCCACATGGCCGCGAGCGACGCGGTGACCCTGCCGAGCTGGGCCGAGGGCTCGCCCAACGCGGTGCTGGAGGCGCTCGCCTGCGGCCGCCCCGTCGTCGCCGCGCGCGTCGGCGGCGTCCCCGAAATCGTCACCTCGCCGTCGCTGGGCGAGCTGGTCCTGCCGCACGATCCGACCGCGCTCGCGGCCGCCCTCGAGCGCACCGCCGACGGGCAATTCGATGCGACGGCGATCGCCGCCTCGGCGCGCGGGAGCTGGGACGAGAGCGCGGCGCGCCTGTTCGACGTGCTCCGCGCCGCCGTCGAGGAGACCGCGTGAACGTCCTCTACCACCACCGCACGCGCGGCCAGGACGTCGAGGGCGTCCACATCCGCGGCATCGTCGGCGCGCTGCGTGGGCTCGGGCACCGGGTCGACGTGGTCTCGCCGCCCGGCGTGGACGTCGATCGCGCGCAGGCCGCCGGCCCGGCCTCGACGGCGATCATCCCCGCGCCGCGCCCGTCGCCGTGGGCGCTCGTGTCGCGGCGCGCCCCCGAGGTGCTGTTCGAGTCGTTCGAGGTCGCCTACAACGCGTGGGCCTGGCCCGCCCTCGAGGCGCACCTCCTGCGGCGCCGCTGCGACCTCGTCTACGAGCGCTACGCGCTGTTCGGGCTGGCCGGCGTGGTGACCGCGCGCCGCCGTGGCGTGCCGATCATCCTCGAGGTGAACGACTCGGCCGAGGTGAACCGCATCCGCCCGCTGCGCATGCAGGCCGCCGCGCGCCGCGTGGAGCGCTTCATCTGGAGCACCGCCGACGCGGTCGTCACCATCACCAGCTACTTCCGCGACCTCATCATCGCCGCCGGCGTGCCGGGCGAGCGCGTGTTCGTGATCCCGAACGCGGTGGACGACGCCGCCTTCGGCGGGGCCGGCGCCGACGGCGCGGCGGTGCGCGCGCGCCTCGGCCTCGACGGCAAGGTGGTGATCGGCTACGTCGGCGCGATCAACCACTGGCGGCGCCTCGACCTGCTGCTCGACGCGTTCGCCGATCTCTCGCCGCGCCACCCGGCGGCGCACCTGCTGCTCATCGGCGAGGGGCCCGATCGCGCCGCGATCGCGGAGGCGGCCCGCGCGCGCGGCCTCGCCGACCGCGTCACCTTCACCGGCAAGGTCCCGCACGCCCACGTCGCCGCGCACCTCGCGGCGATCGACGTCGCGGTGATCCCCCACTCGAACGCGTACGGCTCGCCGATGAAGCTGTTCGAGTACATGGCCGCCGGGCGCCTCGTCGTGGCGCCGTGGCTGCCGCCGATCGTGTCGGTGCTCGGCGACGGCGACGGCGGCGTGCTCTTCCCGCCGCTCGATCGCACCGGCCTCCACGACGCGCTCGATGGGTTGCTCGGCGATCCGGAGCGCCGCGCGCGACTCGGCGCCCGCGCGCGCGAGAAGGTGCTCGCCGAGTACGTGTGGCGCCGACACGCCGAGACGATCGTCGCCCTCTCGTCGCGCCTCGGAGCGGCCCGGTGAGCGGCCTCCGATCGCTCGCGCGGGGGATCGCCGGACGGATCGCGCCGCCGTCGCTGCTGGTGCTGCGCGGTCCGGCCGATCGGCGCGCCGTCGCGCTCACCTTCGACGACGGGCCCGACCCGCTGACGCCCGCCTACCTGGACGTCCTCGACCGCTTCGGCGCCCGCGCCACGTTCTTCGTCCTCGGCGCGTCCTGCGAGCGCCACCCGACGGCGCTGCTGGAGATCGTGCGGCGCGGCCACGAGGTGGCGGCCCACGGCTTCACCCACCGCCGCTTCCCGACGCTGCCGGCCGCCGCGATCGCCGACGAGCTTCGCCGCACGGCCGACCTCCTGCCGCCGCCCCGTCGGAGCCGGGCGCTCGCGCGGCCACCGCAGGGATCGGTCAGCGCGCGCTCGCTCGCTGCCTGCGCCGCCGCCGGGTACACCACCGTGCTCTGGTCGCTCGACTCGGACGACTGCCGCACGCGCTCGCCGGAGGTGGTCGCCGAGGGGCTCGCGCCGGCCCGCGTCGCGCCGGGCGAGATCGTGCTGCTCCACGAGGGGCAGCCCTGGACGCTCGAGGCGCTGCCGCGCGCCCTCGAGGAGCTGGCGGGCGCCGGCTACCGGTTCGCCACTGTCGGCGAGCTGCTCGGGAGGGAGTGAGTGGCTGCTCGCCCCGTCGAGCGCCCGCAGCCGGCCGCCCTCGATCCGCACCTCGTGGCGCCGCGCGCGCCCTCGGACTGGGTGGCGCGCGAGCCGGGCTTGCGCACCGCGCTCCACGAGCTCGGGCGCTTCCGTCGCCGCGCGATGGCGCACCCGGTGGCGACGCTCGTCGTGGCGGCGCTCCTCACGGGCGTGGTGGTGGCGCGACGCGCCCGCAGCGCGCCGCCGGTCCGCGCGCGGATCGTGTTCCGGGTGACCGAGGGCGACCTCGACGTGGGCACCGCGCCGCGGCCCAACCGCGAGCTGCGCGCCTTCGTCAACGAGGTCGCCTTCTCGAACCAGCACCTCGCCGAGCTGGCGCGCCGCCGCGGCCTCTACGCGCACGAGCTCAAGCGCTCGCCCGTCGACGCGGCCGAGTCCTTCCGCGACGACATCGACGTCGACGTGTGGCGCAACTACTTCCTCGAGGGGCGCGCGAACGACGACCCGGCCCGCTCGGCGCGCATCTCGATCAGTTACCGCTCGCGCGACCCGCACGAGGCCTACGAGGTGGTGCAGGACCTGGGGCGGCTCGTCGTCGAGGCCAACCAGAGCGGCCGCGTGGCGACGGCGCGGGCGGCGGCGGAGGCGGCGGCCGCGGCGGTGGAGGCGGAGCGCGACGAGCAGCTGGCGCGGCGTCGCGCGCTGACGGCGAGCCGGCTCCGCGCGGGCGCCCGTCCGTCGCCGTCGCAGCGCCTCGAGCTGGATGACCTGCGGGCGGCCGTCGAGGCGGACGAGGAGCGCCTGGCCGCACGCGAGCAGCGCCGGGCGCAGCTCGACCTGCGCGTCGGGATCGAGGAGCGCGCGCTCGGCGTGCAGTACCAGATCGCCGACGCGGGCCGCCCGCCGTCGCGCGCCCGCTCCCGCACCGTCGAGCTTCTGCTCCTCGGGACGTCGCTCTTCGCGGCGCTGCTGCCGCTGGTGGCGATCGCCTTCGGCGCGTTCGACAAGCGGGTCTACGACGGGGACGACGTGCGCCGCCTCGGGCTCGTGGTGGTCGGCTCGGTGCCGCGCTTCGAGGGCGACGACCGGGCGCCGCTCCGGGAGCGGCAGCGCCGCCGGCGGCCGCCCGACGGGGAGCCGCCATGATCGCCCCGGGGGCGCTCGTGTATACTTCGCGGTCCGACATGCGCGGACCGGCGACAGCGACGGGAGAGGGCGGCGCGTGAGCGGCGCACGCCTGGCGCGGGATCGCCTCGACCGGATCCTCTCGATCCTGCTCCGCTCACTCCGCTTCTGGCGCTTCGCGCTCGTCGTCGGCGCGGTCGGCTGCGCGGGAGCCCTCGGCTACGCGCTCAAGCGCCCGCGGGTCTACAAGTCGGAGACGCTCATCCTCTACCGCGAGGCGATCCGGTCCTCGGCGCTGGGCGAGGAGGTGGGCGGCGATCCGGCGCGCCGCCTGGGCATGCGGCTCAAGGAGATGGTGCTCTCGCGCACCCGCCTGCAGCAGGTGATCGAGGAGTTCAAGCTCTACCCCGCGCTCGTCGAGGACCGCGGCTACGTGGACGCGGTGGACGAGATGCGCGGGCACATCGCGTTCCGCGTGCGCGACGGCGACACCTTCGGCCTCTCCTTCGAGGGGAACGACCCGAAGCTGGTGCAGGCCGTGACGGCGCGGCTGGCCGAGGCGCTGATCGAGGAGAACTCGAAGCACCGCGTCGAGCAGGCGACGGTGACGAAGGACTTCCTCGACGCCGAGACGGAGCGCGTCGAGGAGGACCTGAAGCAGAAGGAGACCGACCTGACGAAGTTCCTCGCCGCGCATCCGGAGTTCGCGCGCCAGGACGCCACCTCGACGCTGCACGTGGCGAAGCCGGCGGCCAGCGGGCCGGTGAAGGAGAAGGACGCCGACCTGCTCGCCCTCGAGCGCGAGGCGGCACGGATCGAGGCGCGGCTGGGCATGCCGCGGCGCGCGCCCGAGAAGCCCGTCGAGAAGCGCGAGGCATCGAAGCAGCAGCAGGACGCCGAGGCGGAGCTGCAGGCGGCGCAGAAGGACCTCGCCGAGAAGTTGTCGCGCTTCACCGACCAGCACCCCGACGTGCGCGCCGCCCGCGCGCGCCTGCGGGGCGCCGAGGCGAAGCTGGCCCACGTCCGCGCCGCCGAGTCGGACCTGCTCCCGCCGGCGGCGGTGGCGGTGCCGGCGGCGGTCGACGACAGCGAGCGCGCCGACCTCGGGGCGCAGCTCGTGAAGGTGAACGCCGACATCGCCTCGTTCCGCGCGCGCCTCAAGCGCAACGCCGGCGCGGCCGGCAACGAGGA
>JAJXSP010000404.1 GCA_021784515.1 Myxococcales bacterium
CGGCCACCACGGGCGGCGGCGGCGGCGCGTCGACGGCGAGGAGCCCGCGCGCGGAGAGCGCCTCGGCGGCCGCCTCCACCACCTCCGGCACGAGGCCGGTCTCCTCGGCCACCGCCTCCACCGAGAGCTGCCCATCCACCGCCGCGAAGACGAGGCTCTCCTCGAGCGACAGCGACGGCGCGTCCGTCGAGCTCAGCGTCACCGGGCGGAGCCAACGCATGGCCAGCCGATCCTAGCGCGGCTCGCCGCTGCGCGCCCGTCCCCGACGGAGAGCGACCCGTGGGCGATCAGCGCTCGGGCGGCGGCACGCGCTCGAGCAGCGCGGTCACCGTCGCCAGCTCGATCGGCTTTCTGAGGTGCGCCTCGAAGCCGGCGGCGCGGGTGCGCGCGCGGTCCGAGTCCTGCCCGTAGCCGGTGACGGCGATCAGCCGCAGGCCGCTCAGCCCGGGAAGCTGCCGCAGCCGCCGCCCCAGCTCGACGCCGTCCATCACCGGCAGCCCGAGGTCGAGCAGCGCCACGTCCGGCTTCATCGACTCGGCGAGCGCCAGCGCCGACGGCCCGTCGAAGGCGGCGCGCGCCACGTAGCCCGCCTCGCTGACCACCTCGGCGAGCAGCTCGGCGGCGTCGGTGTTGTCGTCCACCACCAGCACGCGGTGGGTGCTCCCGAGCGCGCTCTCGTCGGCGGCGCCCTCCTCGCGCGCGTCGCGGGCGCGCTCGGCCGGGCAGGCGGGCAGCCGCACCGTGAACTCGCTGCCTTGCCCCGGCCCGTCGCTGCGCGCATCGACGCGCCCGCCGTGCAGCTCGACGAGGCTGCGCACGATCGCCAGCCCGAGACCGAGCCCGCCCTGCCCGCGCTCCGGCGGCAGCGGGCCCTGCTGGAACAGGTCGAACAGCCGCGGCACCAGCTCGGGCCCGAGGCCGATGCCGTTGTCGCGCACGCGCAGCACCACCTCCCCGCCCTCGCGCGTTCCTTCGACGACGATCGCGCCGCCGGTGTCGGTGTACTTGGCGGCGTTGGTGAGCAGGTTCGCCGCCACCTGCGCCAGCCGATCCTCGTCGCCCTCGACGAGCAGGCCGCGGCGGCGCACCACGACGCGGAGCGAGTGGCGCCGCTGCTCGATGAGCGGGCTCGCCATCTCGATCGCCTTCTGCACCACCTTGCCGAGCTCGACGCGGGCGCGCTTGAGGCGGATCTTCCCGCGCGTGATCCGCGAGACGTCGAGCAGGTCGTCGACGAGCCGCACCACGTAGGCCAGCTGGCGCTCGATCACCGCGCGCTCGCGCTCCTCGCCGGCACCGTGCATGCGCATCAGTTCGAGCGCGGTCTGGATCGGCGCGAGCGGGTTGCGCAGCTCGTGGCCGAGCATGGCGAGGAACTCGTCCTTGGCGCGGTTGGCGGCCTCGGCCTCGGCGCGGGCGGCGCGCTCGCGCTCCAGCGCATCACGCCGCTCCGCCTCGGCCTCCTTGCGCGCGTCGATCTGGTCGACGATGCCGAGCAGGTGCAGGGCGCGCCCCTTCTCGTCGCGCACCAGCGAGACGCCCGCCTCCACCCACACCGAGCGGCCGTCGCGGCGCAGGTAGCGCTTCTCGATCACGAACGACGGGATCTGCCCGCCGACGATCTTGTGCAACAGCTCGCGGGTGCGGCTGCGATCGTCGGGGTGGGTGAGGTCTTCCATGTGGCAGCCGCACAGCTCTGCCTCGGTGTAGCCGGTGATCGCGAGGAGGGCCGGGTTGGCGCCGATGAAGCGCCCCTCGAGGTCGCACATCCCCATGCCGACCATGGCGTGGGTGAAGGCGGCCTTGAAGCGCCCCTGCTCCTCGACGGCGTGCCGGCGCAGGCGGGCCAGCTCGACGTGGGTGCGCACGCGCGCGACCAGCTCGCGGGCGGTGAACGGCTTGAGGAGGTAGTCGGCGCCCGCCTCGAGCCCTTCGATGCGCGCCTCTTCGCCGGCGCGCGCCGAGAGCAGCACGACGGGGACGAGCCGCGTGCGCGGGTCGTCGCGCAGCGCGCGGAGGAGACCGAATCCGTCGAGGAGCGGCGTCCTCACGTCGGAGAGCACGAGGTCGGGAGGCTGCGATCGGGCCGCCGCGAGCGCGGCCACTCCGTCGGAGACCGCCTCCACCGCGTACCGCGGCGCGAGCAGCCCGCACACGTGCTCGCGCAGATCGGCGCAGTCGTCGGCGAGGAGGACGCGACCGAGGGGGTCAGCGCCACGCAGTTCCTCGTCTCCCGCCGCCAGCGCCTCGTCGAGCACCGTGTTCAGCGCCGCGTGCCCTCTCGACGTCGATCGCTCCATCCGACCCCTCCTCGAGCTGCCGTTCCGTGGTGTCTTCTCTACGCCGAACCGGCCGCGAATGGAAGGGGCGATCCGCCCCCGAAGCGGGCGCTCGAGATGGGTCTCTTCCGCAGCCTCGCCGACGAGCCAATGGCCGGAATGCAGGCCACCGGTCCGTCGATGCGATTGGTGCGGCTCGGCATGCCCGCACCGTTCGCAGCGGAGGGAGATGTGGCCTTCCGCCCCCGGCCATTGGGGGCTGCGGCCCCGTGGCATTCCGCCACCGGGGCGGGCCTTCCCGCAGCGGGGCGCAGCCACCCCAGCGTCGAAAACGCACAGCGGGGCGAGCCAGTTGCCGCGCTCCCGAATGGTGGCAGGAAGGTTGCTGGACGCTACGGCGCCCGGCCGCCGAAGGCGGGCCCTACCTGGAAAAGGACCCTCGATGCCCACCGAGCGACTGTCCCACCTCGCCCTGGCCGCCCTCCTCGCCGCCGGCTGCACCGGCGACAACGCGCTGGGAGGTGACTCCAGCGATGGCACGGCGGAGGTGCCCGACCTCGGCCGCTCGCCCGACCTTGCCCCGCCGCCGCCCGACCTCGCCGACAACGGCAGCGCGAGCAGCGTCTATCCCGCGCCGCACCCCGATCCCCCGCAGGAGTCGACCGGCGGAGGCCCGACGCTGAGGAGCCCGAAGTTCGTGCCCGTCTTCTTCGCCGGCGACGACATGGACCTCGCGATGAAGGTCGCCGACTTCGCCAGCCGGGTCGGCGCCACCGAGTACTGGAAAACGACCACCGGCGAATACGGCGTCGGCCCGGCCACCGCCGCTCCGCCGGTGTTCCTGAAGGAGATGGCGCCGGCCTCGATCGACGACGGCGGCATTCAGACCTGGCTCGTCACCAAGCTGAATTCGGACGACCCGGAGCTGCCGGCGGCCACCGGAAATACCATCTACGTGATCCATTATCCCGCCGGCACCACCATCACCCTGCCGAGCGGCGGCGGCAACGCCACCAGCTGCCAGGACTTCGGGGGCTACCACTCCGACACCGTCCTCGACTCGAAGCACGGAAACCTGGATATCGCCTACGCCGTCATTCCGCGCTGCGACAGCTTCGGCGCTCTCACCGGCCTCGACGCGGTGACCGGCACCGAGAGCCACGAGATGATCGAGGCGGCCACCGATCCGCATCCGCAGGACAATCCCGCCTACTACGGAGTGGACGACGATCACTTCTATTGGCAATTCGCCCTCGGCGGCGGCGAGGCGGCCGACCTGTGCGCGCAGTTCCCGGGCGTGTTCGTCCAATTCCCCGAGCTGCCCTATACGGTGCAGCGCAGCTGGTCGAACGTGTCGGCGCTGGCCGGCCACGACCCGTGCGTGCCGACGCTGCCGGGGCGCGTCTATTTCAATGCCGCCCCCGATTTCAAGGAGACGATGACCATTTTGATCCAGGGGCAGTCGCTGACGCTGCCGGGCGTCGTGGTGCCGGTCGGGCAGTCGAAGACGGTCGATCTCGCCCTGTTCAGCGACGGGGACACGGGCGGTCCGTGGACGGTGACGGTAAAGGACTTCGGCGGCGGCAGCTCGAGCTTCCAGTATTCGCTGGACCGGAGTCAGGGCGAAAACGGCGAGCGACTCCACCTCACGATCAAATCGGTCTCCGCGTCGCAGCGCGGGCGCGGGATGTTCTACGTGGTTTCGAAGCTGAACGGGAAGGCGAACATGTGGTTCGGGGAGGTCAGCCAGAAATAGGCGGTCGGGCCGCTGCGGCTATTTTGCCTGAAGCGCGCCGTCTCCCGCGATGGGATTCGCCGCCGCGATGCCCGAGAGCGCGGCGCCCGGAAGGAGGCCCTGCCACGAGTAGAACGAATTGGCGTGCAGGGCATTCGAACCGTTCGGAGCTCTAGCGCGCGCGGTCCAGCCCCAGCAGCGTGAGGTAGAGCGCGAAGCGGCGGCGGACCTCGTTCTGGTCGGCGTCCTGGTCGGCGCACAGGTGCTCGAACGCGGCGCGGAGGCGGCCCTTGAGGTCGAAGCGGAACGCGCGCGCCGGGACGCGGCCGACGAGGTGCAGCTCGGCGGCGTAGGAGAGCGCGGCGATCTGCGCGTCGTCGAGCGCGATGCCGGCGCGGTGGGCGAGGTCGTCGGCGTGCGCGAGCGCCTGCGACACCAGCGCCGCCGCCTCGTCGGGCGCCTTGCGCGCCTGCGCCACCTCGGCCAGCTGCGCCTCGGCGAGCGAGAGCGCGAGCAGGTCGTCGTCGAGGTTGCGGCGCCGCCCGCGCTCCGCCAGCAGCGCGTGCCGCGCACCCAGCGCCTGGCGGGCCTCGTCGTGTCGCCCGAGCGCGCGCAGGGCCTGGCCGCGCAGCCCGAGGCGGAGCAGCTCGTCGTTCGCCGCCGCCTCCCCGGGAGGGGCGTCGCTCCACACGAGCGCCGCCCGCACCGCCGGATCGCCGAGCGCCCGCCCCGCCTCGTCCAGCTCTTCGAGGGCGCGCGCCGGCTTGCCCGCGGCGAGCGCCGCCGAGGCGCGGGCGAGGGGGCGCTGGGCGCGGTCGCCGACGCTGTGCGGATCGAGCGTGGCGTCGGGGCGGTCGTAGAGCGCGAGGGCGCGCGCGGCGTCGCCGGCGGCGAGCGCGTACAGGGCGGCGCGGTCGACCGCGAGCGGCCGGTAGCGCGCGAGCGACGGGGTGGCCTCGACGAGGGCGAGCCCGGCGGCGGCGGCCTTCTCCGCCTCCTCCTCGTGACCGATGTGGAGCAGCGCGCGCCCCCGCGCCAGGTGGTGACCGAGCGCGACGCGCGGGTCGCCGAAGGCGATCGACGCGCGCTGGTCGAAGTAGACGAGGGCGATCCGGTCGTTGCCCACCCGCGCGTGCAGCAGCGCGAGCTGCTCGAGGATCATGGCGCGGTACCGCACGCTCTCGTCCGAGGAGTCGAGCGAGAGCTGGTAGCGGAAGGCGGCCCTCTCGGCCGCGGCGCGGTCGCCGGTGTGGAGGAAGCGCAGGTGCAGCGCGGCGCCGAGCAGCGCCTGCGCCTCGGGGCGATCGGGTGCTGACCGCACGACCGCCCGCGCTTCGGCGATCACCGCGGCGGCCGAGCGATCGAAGGCATCGCCATGCAGCTCGTCGAGGCGCCGCACCTCGAGGTAGGAGTGCACGAAGCGCCGCACCAGCGAGCCCTCGGGATAGCGGGCCGCGTAGACGCTCTCGAGATCCTGCCGTCCCGCGGCGAGCGAGGCCTCGATGAACCCGACGTGCGCCTCGAGGGAGTCCTTCTCGTCCATCACCTCCTCGAACGCGCTCGCGGCGGCCTCGGGGCGGCCCGCGGCGAGCGCGGCGTAGGCGGAGTCCTGCACC
>JAJXSP010000405.1 GCA_021784515.1 Myxococcales bacterium
GCGCTCGAGGCGCCGGCCAGGCGAGGAGGTCGCGAGCACGGATGGGGCAGCGAGCGAAGCGAGCGGGGGACCCATGCGCGCGCAGCGACGACGACGGACTACTTTCTGTAATCCGAGGAGGAGCGACGAAGCATGGCCGAGCGGATCGAACGCCGCAGCAGGCGCATTACGGAAACACGCTCCTGGATCAGGGAGGGAAGCGCGCATGGCGCTCGCGTCCGCCCCAGCGGGCAGCGCGGCGCGCGTGTGGTGGGGAAGGTCGGGCGAGCGCCCCCTTCGGGGACTACGCCGGGAGCGCGTTGACGGCGACGGTGAGGCGGCTGACCTTGCGGCCCGCCGTCTTCTTGTCGATCACGCCCTTCTGGGCCGCCTTGTCGATGATCTGGATCGCGCCGGGGAGCGCCGCCTTCGCAGCGGCGGCGTCCTTCGCGGTGATCGCCGCGCGCACCTTCTTCACCTGCGTGCGCATCGAGGTGAGGTGGTAGAGGTTGCGGGCACGACGGGTGAGGCGCTGCCGGTTGCGTTTCTCGGCCGATGCGACGTTCGCCAAGGGATTCTCCTGGTCAAAAACCCGGCGTTTCTACAGCCGCGCGCGTCCCAAGTCAAGCGTAACCGTCGCCGGGGCGTCGCCGGGGCGTCGCCGGGGACGAGTCATTTCACACCGACTGGTGACAACCTGTGGTTAACCCTGTGGGCACCGGTCCGAACCCGCGATCCCTCGTGCCCGCCCGGTCGGGTGCCTATTTTTTCGGCAGCGCGGCGACGCGGCGCTTGGCCTCCCGCCACAGCGCGTCCATCTCCTCGGGCGTCATCCCGTCGAGCGCCTTCCCCGACGCCGCGGCGCGCGCCTCCATGTCGTCGAAGCGCGCGCGGAAGCGGCGGATGCACGCGCCCAGCACGTCCTCCGCGTCGAGCTTGCACCACGAGGCGAGGCGCGTGAGGACGAACAGCAGGTCGCCCAGCTCCTCGCCGATCGCCGCGGCGTCACCGCCCGCGATCGCCTCGTCCAGCTCGCGCAGCTCCTCGTCCACCTTGGCGCGCACCCCGGCGAGGTCGGGCCAGTCGAAGCCGACGCGCGCCGCCTTCTCGCCGATGCGCTGCGCCCGCAAAAGCGCCGGCAGCGCGCGCGGGACGCCGTCGAGGGTGCCGCGCACCTTGCCCTGCTCGGCATGCTCCTGCTCCTTCAACTTCCCCCAATTCGCCAGGACCTCGTCGGATCCCGAGACCTTCAGATCGCCGAACACGTGGGGATGGCGATGCACCATCTTCCGCGCGATCGCCGCCACCACGTCCTCGATGCCGAAGGCGCCCTCCGCCGCCCGCAGCTCGGCCTGGAAGATGATCTGGAAGAGGAGATCGCCCAGCTCCTCGCAGTGCTCTCTCGGATCGTTCGCCTCGATCGCCTCGAGCACCTCGTGCGCCTCCTCGAGGAGGAACGGCTTGAGCTTGTCGAGGGTCTGCTCGCGGTCCCACGGGCAGCCGTCGGGGGCGAGGAGGCGCTGCATGATGGCGACGAGCTCGGGGAAGTTGGCGCCGCGCTGGTGGATGGGATCGGCCATGGCGGCGAACGCTAGCACGCGGCGTCCCTCCGCGGCCTCCCACCGCGGCCTCCCCCCGACGACTGGTGGGGTATCGTTCGGGCGGTCATGGTCGAACGCCTTCGCCGCTTCTCCGACGGGATCGCCGCGCTTTGCCTCGTGCTGCTGGCGCTGCCTCTCGTGCACTGGGCGGGGCGGCCGCTCGGGGCCGGGGACGTGTTCTGGCAGGTGCGGGCCGGCGACCTCGCGCTCGCGACCGGGCGCCCGCCGTCGGTGGACTCGTTTTCGTACACCATCGCCGGGCAGCCCTGGAACAACCACGAGTGGCTGTGGGAGATCGGCGTGGCGCTGCTCCATCGCGTCGCGGGGTGGGGCGGGTTGCGGGTCGCCGTGCTCCTGCTCGCGGCGGCGTGCACCGTCGGGATCGCGCGCACGGTGGCGCGGCGGGCGGGGGCGGGGTGGGCGCTCCTCGTCGTCGTCGCGTGGCTCGCCTGGGCGCGCTACAAGCTCATGCCGGCGCCGCAGGCGCTCTCGATGGCGCTGTTCCTCGTCGGGCTCCGCCTCTTCGCCGGCGCGCGGCTCCTCGATTCGCGGCGCCGCCTCGCCGCGCTCGCGCTCTTCCTGCTCGCGTGGGGCAACCTCACCGCCGAGGCGGTCAGCTTCGTCCCCTTCGTGCTGCTCGGTCCGATCGCGCTCCACTTCGAGCGGCGGCGGCGGGGCGAGCGGGGCCTCGATCGCGTCGGCGCCCTGCTGCTCGCCGTCGCCTGCGTCGCGCCGCTGGTGAACCCGCCGTGGTCGTCGGCGCTCGCCTACGCGCTGCGCGGCACGGCGCACAACCGCGAGGTGAACAGCGAGTTCGCCCACATCTGGGAGACGGCGGGCGCGCTCACGCCGCTCTCGCGCCACGTGGCGATCGCGGTGATCGCCGTGTACCTGCCGTGGAGCGCGCTCGTGCTGGCGCGGTCGCGCGAGCGGTGGGCGGCGCTCCGCCGCGTCGGGCCGGGCCTCCTCGCCTGCGTCGCGGCGGCGCTGTTCGAACGCGACCTGTGGCTGCTGGTGCTGCCGCTCGCCCGGCTCGGCGTCGCGGCGCGCACCGTCGCCACCGGAGGTCGCCGCCTCGCCGTGACCGCCGCCGCGCTCGTCGGCGCGCTCGGCCTGTTCGTCGCCTACGCGCGCGCCATCGCCTGGTCGCCGCGCGACGCGATCGCCGCGCTCGGCAGCGCCGACTTTCGCCGCGAGCACCTCAGCTACCACGAGCTTCCCCTCGCCTGCCTCGGGCCGCTCGCCACCGTCCCCGACGGCACGCGCGTCTTCACGCTGCGCCTGTGGGCGGACTACCTCGTGTGGGCGGCGCCGCGCGCGCGGGTGTTCGTCGACGGGCGCAACCTCGAGTACCCGGTCGAGCTGCACCGCGCCGTGCGCGAGGTGTGGACCGGCGGCCCGGCGGCCCTCGCCATCCTCGACGCGACGAAGACGCAGCTCGTCCTGGCGGGGCCGGAGTGGGGCGACCTCGACGGCATCCGCGGCGGTCCGTGGCGTCGGCTGCTGCACGCGGAGCACTGCGCGCTCTACGCGCGAGCGCCCTGACCGCCCTTGCCGACCCGACCGCCGCGTGATATCTCGCCCGCGTTGCCCGACCGGCCCCCCACCACCGCGATCTCTCCCGACGAGGCGCGGGACAAGCTCTCCTTCGAGGACAACGCCACCACCATGGCGCTGTTCGGGCAGGGGAACCGCCACCTGAAGCTCATCGCCGAGCGCACGCGGGTGCAGCTGCACGCGCGTGGCAACGAGGTGACGCTCGTCGGCGACGCGCACGCGGTGGCGCTCACGCGCTCGCTCCTCGAGCAGCTCTACGCCATCGCCCGCCGCGGCCAGATGCTCGACCCCGAGGACATCGTGCGCGCGGTCGGCGTGCTCGAGGCCGACCAGCACGCGGCGCTGCGCGAGGTGTTCCAGGACACCGTGCTCGTCGCCTCCCGGGCGCGGCCGATCACGCCGAAGGGGCTGGCGCAGAAGCGCTACGTCGACGCCATCCGGCACCAGGACGTGGTGTTTGGCATCGGCCCGGCCGGCACCGGCAAGACCTATCTGGCGATGGCGATGGCGGTGCGCGCGCTGGTCGACAAGCAGGTCAAGCGCATCGTGCTGGCCCGTCCCGCCGTCGAGGCGGGCGAGAAGCTGGGCTTTTTGCCGGGCTCGATGCAGGAGAAGGTGAACCCCTACCTCCGCCCGCTCTACGACGCGCTGAACGACATGATGGACATCGATCGCGCGACGGCGCTGATCGAGCGCGGGACGATCGAGGTGGCGCCGCTCGCCTTCATGCGCGGCCGCACGCTGAACGACTCGTTCGTCATCCTCGACGAGGCGCAGAACACCACCGGCGAGCAGATGAAGATGTTCCTCACGCGCCTCGGCTTCGAGTCCAAGGCGGTGATCACCGGCGACATCACGCAGGTGGACCTGCCGGGCAACACGCGCTCGGGCCTCCTCGAGGCGCGCGACCTGCTCTCGGGCATCGCTGGGATCTCCATCTGTTACTTCACCGAGGTGGACGTGGTGCGCCACCCGCTGGTGCAGCAGATCATCAGGGCCTACGACCGGCGCGACGAGGCGCGTCGACGCGGCGCGGCCTCGCCGGGCGACGCCACCGCGGGAGGTGCGGCGCGCGAGCGGTCGGGCGCGGCCGCGGAGGAACCGCCCGAGAAGGCTTGACGCCTGCGCGGTGGGGCGCAGGTTCGTGGTCGTGGCCGTCATCGCGCGCACGCCGGCCGTCGAGCACGTCCTCGGGCGCCACCCGGCGCACTACGACGCGAATGCCGCGGCGTGGGCCGGGCTCGGCGCCGGCTTCTGCGCGGGCGCGCTGCTCCTCGCGGTGCGCGCGCTGGCGGTGACGGCGAGCGGCGTTCCGGCGCGCTTCGACGCGCTCCGCGTGGCGGCGATCTTCCTCGGTCCGTCGGTGCTCGGGCGGCCGCTCGCAGCGTCGGCGGCGATCGCGCTCGGGGCGCACCTCGGGCTGTCGCTGGCGTTCGGCCTCGCCTTCGGGCTGGTGGCGTTCGGCTGGCAGCGTGCGACGGTGATCTGGGCGGGCCTGCTGTGGGGCCTGCTGGTCTACGCGTTCATGGCGTTCGTGGCGCTGCCGACGGTGAGCCCGCTGCTCGGGCGCAGCCTGATCGGCTTTTTGCCGGCGCTGCTGCACCTCGCGTTCGGCGGCGTCGTCGGGCTCGCCTTCGAGCCGCTTCGTTTCCGCTCCGGCGTGACCACCCCCGCGCCCCACCGCGGCGCGACGGTGGTGTTCCAGCCGTCGGCTTGATCTATCCTGCCGCGCGTGACGAAGCGAGCGCCCGCCCGATCGACCCCCAGGCCCGAAATCTCCGTCGAGGCGCGCGGCCGCGCGGCGGAGCGACTGCCGGCCGTGATCCGCACGAGGCTCGGCCGGCGGCTCGCCCGCGCGATGACCGCGGCCGGCGAGCCGGGCTCCCAGCTCTCGCTCTCGCTGGTCGACGACGAGGAGATCCGCGCCCTGAACCGCGACTACCGCGACAAGGACCGCCCGACCGACGTGCTCTCCTTCGCGATGCGCGAGGGCGAGGGTGGCGCGCTGCACCCCGAGCTGCTCGGCGACGTGGTGATCTCGGTGGAGACGGCGGAGCGGCAGGCGGCGGAGGCGGGCCACTCGCTCGACGAGGAGCTGCTCGCGCTGGCCGTCCACGGCCTCGCGCACCTGCTCGGCGAGGACCACGCCACCGCCGACGAGGAGCGCCGCATGTTCGGCTGGGAGGCGCTGCTGCGCGCGCAGGCGCTCGGCCGCGGCGCCGTCTCGCCCGTCCCGCGACCGTGACGGAATATGTCAGACACGGGTCAGAGCCCGCCGGTGAAGACGAGCGGCAGCTCGAAGCGCGCGGGGGTCGGTGAGGGGATGATCGCGTCGCCGCGGTAGAGCGGCGCGCCCGCCGGCGAGAGCGCCTCGGCGAGCAGGTGTGCGCCCTCCTTCACCGACGGCACGGTGACCGCGCCGCCGCCCGTGCCGTCGGGGCAGGGCCAGCCCGTCGGCGGCCCGATCGCGGCGCCGTCGAGC
>JAJXSP010000406.1 GCA_021784515.1 Myxococcales bacterium
CGAGCGCCAGGCCGCGCTGCTCGGCGCGCCGCCCGGGGGGCCGACGCCGACGGTGCCGGTGCGCTACGTCCCCTGCCCCGAGTGCGGGAAGATCATGAACCGGGTGAACTTCGCCCGCATCTCGGGCGTCGTCGTCGACGTGTGCAAGCCGCACGGGATCTGGTTCGATCGCGACGAGCTGCGCCGCGTGGTGGAGTTCATCCGTCGCGGCGGGCTGATGGAGGAGCGCGCCCGCGAGCTGGAGGAGCTGCGCGAGGAGCGGCGCCGGCTGGCGCAGCAGCAGGCGCTCGGCGACGTGGGTGGCTCGTCGCGCGACCGCGACGGCATCGACTTCCTCTCGTTGCTGATGGGGTCCTGACGCGCCCGAGGAGGCACCATGAACGCCGCTGACCTGGTCGGCTGGGAGCGGCTCGTCGCGGGCGCGGATCCATTCCGCGGCGACGGGCGCTTCCCGATCCCCGCCTACTCCGAGTTCATGCCCGGTCCGTTCGTCGGGCGCCGGCCGTCGGGCGAACCCGAGCCCTCGTGGCGACCGCCCGACCACGCGGGCTTCCACGTGACGCCGTACGAGGATGCGTTCCAGCTCCGCCCCGGCCTCGAGGCGATCGCGCAGCGCGTGGTGGGCGAGCTGCGCAGGCTCGCCGACGGTCGGCACGCGCTGTCGAGGGCGCTGCTCGCCGACAACCCGTACTGGCCCGACGAGCTCTGCGCCGCGGCCGCCGCCGGCCGCCTCGCCGCGCGGCCGATCGTGACGCTGCTCCCGCTCGCGCTCGCGCGCACGCTCGACGACAAGGGGCGCGTGCGCTGGACGCTCTTCGGCGCGAGCGAGCAGGGTCCCGCGCGCCCGTTCTGGCGCAGCTTCCAGACCGGCCCGGGCGTCCCGCTGTCCGACGGCGAAGCACGCGCGCTCCTCGGCCGCGTCGCCGCGCTGCCGCCCGACGACCTCCGCGCCGCCGGCCTGCGCGTCTTGCCGGCGGGACCCGATCCCGACTTCTCCTTCTGGGCCGACGAGGCGCTGCCGGCTTGCGCGCGCGAGCTGCTGCTCGACGAGCACGCCCCGCCCGATCGCATGCTCGCCGGCGCGCGCACACTGCTCACCTTCCGTCCGTTTTCGCGCCTGCCCGCGCCGGTGCGGAGCGCGTTCCTCGACGGCGCGCTCGAGCTTTGCCCGTTCCCCGGCAGCCTCGTGTTCTTCGGCCACGCGGGCTATCGCAAGCTCGCGCGCGCGCTGCCGACGGCGATGCAGATCCCGCTGCTCCACCTCTTCCCGGGCAACCACGCCGCGCCGAGCGGCATCCGCGTGCCCACCTCGGGCTGGCTCGTCGAGCGCGAGCTGTCCTCGACGGCGAAGCACGCTCACGGGCCGGTGGTGTCGCACGCGCCGCGCACCAGCCGCTGGGATCGCTCGCACCGCGACGAGAACGAGGTCCTCGCCGAGCACTTCGACAAGGTGGGGCGCGTGCTGTTCTCCACCGATCCCGAGGCGCTCGGCCTGTACGGCAAGCCGATGGCGCGCAACGCGCAGATCTGGACCGACGACCACCAGCTCGTCCTCGACGGGCCGCGCTGCGCGGGCGACCTCGGGCGCCAGCGCCTCGACGAGGCGGCGCGCGCGATCGCCGCCGGCGGACACTTCGGCTACCGCTTCCAGTTCCCGCCGATGCGGGTCGGGCGCTTCGAGCTCCACTGGCACCTGCCGCTCGTCGCGCGCGAGGTCGAGGGCGGCGTGCGGCTCGACGGCGACGGGGCGACCGGCTTTTTCACCGCCTGCCCGCCCGACGGCGGCCCCGAGGCGCTCGCGACGCCCGTCGAGCTGTGGCCGCGCCTCGCGCACGACGACAGAGAGCGCGCCGCGGCGACGCTGTTCCATCACGACCACGGCCACGCGCGCAACACCACCGCCTACAACTGCCGCAAGCTCCTCGAGGCGCACCGCGATCGCGGAGGACCGCTGCCGCCGACGCTGGCGCGGCGCCTCCTCACCGCCTCCCGCGAGGTGGGCCTGCGCGACTGGCTCGGCTCGCTCCCGACGCTCGCGTCGGATCCCGCGCGCGGGCGCCGCCTCGCCGAGGAGCTGGGAGCGCTCGTCGCCCCCGACGACGACGCGGCGATCGCCCGCCCCGCGCTCACCTTCGCCACGACCGCGCGCCGCCGCTTCGAGGAGCGCTACTGGCACACCATCGCCGAGCTGGCCGAGGGGCGCTTCCGGCACAAGGACAACGCCGATCACGCCGGCCTCGGCGCCGACCTCGCGGCGCAGCGCGATCTCGAGGCGCTCGGCGATCACCTCCACCGTCGCTACCGCGAGCTGATCGAGCACCACGACATGGCCGGTCGCGCGTTTTCCGCCGACCACCTCCTGCGCTGGCGCACCGACTTCGACTACCCCTGGTCGGGCGGCTGGGTGCGCAACCAGACCGGCGCCGGGCGCGAGCGCAACGTCGTGCTCGTCATCCCGGGCCGCGACCGGTCACAGGCCGTCGTGATGGGCGATCACTACGACACCGCATACATGGAGGACGTCTACGGCGACGGGACGAGGCGCCGCGCCGCCGCCGGCGCCGACGACAACCACTCCGCCACCGCCGCGCTGCTGCTCGCCGCCGACGTGCTCCTGCCGCTCGCGCGCGAGGGTCGCCTCGCCCGCGACGTCTGGCTCGTGCACCTCACCGGCGAGGAGTTCCCCTCCGACTGCCTCGGCGCGCGCCACCTCGTGCAGCGCCTCGTCGAGGGCAACTTCGCCGTCGAGGCCGAGGGGCGCGGGCGCGTCGACCTCTCGCGCACGGAGGTGGTCGCCGCCTTCATCCTCGACATGGTCGCGCACAACAACGACCACGACCGCTACGTGTTCCAGATCGCTCCCGGCGCGGGCCCGCGCGCCGCCCGCCTCGCCGAGCGCGCCCACGTCGCCAACGAACGCTGGAACCGCGCCACCGTCGAGTGGAACCGCAAGCCCGGCCGCGCCGCGCCCGGCCCGTCGCTGCGCACCGAGGACGCCGCGACGACGCCGCCGAAGGTCGCCCACCCGGTGCTCGCCGGCGAGGTGCGCCCCTTCTGGCACCCGCGCTCGGCGCTCTACAACACCGACGCGCAGATCTTCTCGGACGCCGGCGTTCCTGTGGTGCTGTTCATGGAGAACTACGACATCCGCCGCAAGGGCTATCACGACAGCCACGACACGATGAAGAACATCGATCTCGATTACGGCAGCGCGCTGGCCGCGATCGCGATCGAGACCGTCGCCGACGCCGCGACCGCCGACTCCACCTGAGCGCGCCGGCGCCTGCACATCCTCGCGGACGTCCGTGCGAGCCTCAACTCGTTCGAAGGCGACGACGACGAGCACGGCCTCGGCCTCAAGGCGTCGTTTGCCCGGCTGCTCCTCTTCGACCTGTGGATCGGGAACCAGGACCGGCACCCGGGAAACTGGGGCATCGTGTTTGATCGAGATGGAACACCGAGGCTGGCACCAATCTACGACCCTGCGTCGTGCCTCGGTGCGGAGCTGGCAGACGACCACCCTCTCCTCGGGGAGTGGGCAACCGATCCCGAACGCATCAAGCGCTATATCGAGAAGTGCAACAGCGGTTTCGGCGACGGCGTCAGCAAGACGCTTCGGCGAAGGGATGCGTTGCGCGAACGTCAACGACCGCAGGGCGACGCTCGTGTTGATGCGCGACGGGCGCCGGGTCGGCTACGTGCCGAAGCAGTACAGCGGGCTCGTTGCAGGCCACCTTGACCAAGGGCATCACCTGGATGCCGTCGCCGTGCGTCGGCTGGTGATCCCTGACGACCGCGATCGGTGGGTCATCCGCGTTCTCCGAGCGGGCTAGCGCTCCTCCACCCGCACGCGAACGCCTTCCGCTCACGTACTACGCGCACGTCCTTGGCGCGAGCCCCTGTGGCGCCGAAGTCTTCGTTGC
The DNA here is from genome assembly GCA_021784515.1 of Myxococcales bacterium. Taxonomy (GTDB): domain Bacteria; phylum Myxococcota_A; class Polyangia; order Palsa-1104; family SHYY01; genus SHYY01. The sequence continues at coordinate 3,924 of JAJXSP010000406.1, forward strand.
TGATGCGTCCCTGAAGAAGCGCTCCCGGAGGCACCTTGAGCGCCGGCAGACTCTCGCGGCACGGGCCGCACCAGGTAGCGAAGAAGTCGATGACCCGCACGCGGCCCGTCGCGGGCAGCGTCACCGCGGCACCGGTCGGCGTGAAGAGAGCGAGCGGCGGCAGCGGGTCACCGATCGCGAGCGCTGCGACGGCTGTGAGGAGAAGCGCCGGCATGATCAATAGATGGTACTGCCAGGGCGACGGTCTCTCCCCACCCTGGCGGCCCACCGTTTGCGAAGGCCGCGGCCATGCTGCTGCGCTTCGACCGCGGGACCATTCTCCTCGACGGCCCAGACACCATCGACGGCCTCGTCGATCTCCCCGGCGTGCGTTGGGATCCGCGGGTCGGGCGCCTGCGCGCGCCGGGGCGTTTTCACCGCGCGCTCGTCGACGAGCTCGTCCGGCGGGGCGTCCGATTCTCGGACGGTGTCCGGGATCCGGCCGGACAGCCGGACGCACGCGAGGCGATCACGCTGCGCCCCTACCAGGAGGCGGCGCTCGCGGCGTGGGAGCTCGCCGGTCGCAAAGGCGTGGTCGCGCTGCCGACGGGGAGCGGCAAGACGCACGTGGCGCTCGCCTCGATCGCGCGCACGAAGCGGGCGGCGCTGTGCCTGGTGCCGACGCGCGTGCTGCTCGATCAGTGGCGCGTCGCCGTCGAGCGCGCCTTTCGCGAGGCACCCGGGATCCACGGCGACGGGGTCCGGACGCTCGGCGCGATCACCATCGCCACGTTCGAGAGCGCGTGGCGCCACATGCCGTCGCTCGGCCACCGCTTCGATCTCCTCGTCGTCGACGAGGCGCACCACTTCGGTGCCGGCCTGCGCGACGAAGCCCTGGAGATGGCGGTGGCGGGCGATCGCCTGGGACTGACGGCGACACCGCCCGGCGGCGCGGGAGCGACGCGCCTCGCCGAGCTGGTCGGCCCGACGGTGTTCGAGCTGTCGCTCGGCGATCTCGCGGGCAGCTTCCTCGCCGGCTTCGACGTGATCACGCTGCACCTCGAGCTCGACGCGGCGGAGCGGTCCGACTATGACGCGGCGATCGGGCCCTTTCGCGCCGCGATGGACGCATTCCGCGACATCGTTCCCTCGGGGAGCTGGGAGGACTTCGCGCGCTGGGCGGCGCGGAGCGAAGACGGCCGGCGGGCGCTGGCGGGCTGGCGCCGCGCGCGGGCGCTGGTGGCGCTGCCCCGGTCGAAGCGCGCGATGGTGGGCGACCTGCTGCACCGCCACCGCGCGTCGCGCACGCTCGTGTTCACCGCCGACAACGCAGCGGCCTACGCGCTCGCCCGCGAACACCTCGTCATGCCGATCACCTGCGACATCCCGCGCGCCGAGCGCGACGAGGCGCTCGCGCGCTTCCGGCGCGGGGAGCTGCGCGCGCTCTGCTCCTCGCGCGTGCTGAACGAGGGCCTCGATGTCCCGGACGCCGACGTCGGGATCATCGTCGGGGGATCGCACGGCGAGCGCGAGCACGTGCAGCGAGTGGGGCGGCTGTTGCGACCGTGCGCGGGGAAACGCGCGCTCATCTACGAGTTGGTGGCGAGAGCGACGCTCGAGGGGAGTCAGGCACGACGGAGAGGAGGGAGCCTTGCTCGGCGAAGCGCTGCTGCCGGTTAGCGTGCGCTCCGGCG
>JAJXSP010000407.1 GCA_021784515.1 Myxococcales bacterium
CTCCCGACGGTGCTCGAGGCGGCGATGGCCGCCGAGACGGTGTTCCACGGCCGCGCCTCGGGGATCGATCACGCGGTCGCCGCGCAGGGCGGCTTCGGCCTCTTTACGCGCGCCGACGGGCTGCGCGCGATCGACGCCGCGCGTCCAGTGCCGCTCGTCGTCGGCAACACCGGCCGCGCGCGCGACACCCAGGGGCGCGTCGCCCGCGTGGCGCAGCTTTTGGACGAGCGCCCCGGCGAGACCCGCGCGCGCTTCGACGCCATCGCCGCGCTGGTCCGGCGCGCCGCCGCCGCGGTGGCCGAGGCGCGCTTCGGCGAGCTGGGCGCCGCGATGGACGAGGACCAGCGCCACCTCGCCGCGCTCGAGGTCTCCTGCCCCGAGATCGAGGCGATGTGCGCGCTCGCCCACGAGGCCGGCGCCGTCGGAGCCAAGCTCACCGGCGGCGGCGGCGGCGGGTGCGTGATCGCGCTCGCCCCCGGGCGCGAGGACGCCGTGCGCGCCGCCTGGCAGCGCGCCGGGTTCGACAGCTTCGTCACGGAGGTCGGCGCTTGAGGGTCGTCGCAGAGGCGCGCACCAACATCGCGCTCGTCAAGTACTGGGGGAAGCGCGACGAGGCGCTCAACCTCCCGGCCGTCGGCAGCATCTCGCTGACCCTCGATGGGTTGGCCACCCGCACCGAGGTGACGTGGGACGAAAAGGCCTCCCGCGATCGCTTCTTCCTCGGCGACGTCGAGCAGGCGGGCAGACCGCTCGCGCGCGTGCAGAAGTTCCTCGACCTCGTGCGCGAACGCGGGGGACGCGCGGGCCACGCGATCGTCCGCTCGTCGAACAACTTCCCGACCGCGGCGGGGCTCGCCTCGTCGGCCTCGGCGTTCGCCGCGCTCGCCGTCGCCGCCACGCGCTCGGCGGGCCTGGAGCTGGACCCGACGAGCCTCTCCGAGCTGGCGCGGCGCGGCTCAGGATCGGCGGCGCGTTCGATCTTCGGCGGCCTCGTCGAGATGAAGCGGGGCGAGCGCGCCGATGGCAGCGACGCGGTGGCGGCGCCGCTCGGGCAGTGGGACCTGCGGCTGGTCGTCGGCATCACCGGCGAGGGCGCCAAAGCCACGCTCTCGACGGAAGGCATGCGCCACACCGCCGAGACCTCGCCCTACTACCCCGCCTGGCTCGAGCAGCACCCGGCCGACCTCGATGCGGCGCGCGCGGCGATCGAGCGGCGCGACCTCGCGGCGCTCGGCGAGGTAGCGGAGCGATCGTGCCTGCGGATGCACGCCAGCGCGCTCGCCGCGCGTCCCGGGATCATCTATTGGAGCGGCCCGACGGTGGACGCGTTCCACATGATCCGCGCGCTGCGCGCCGACGGCGTCGGCGTGTGGTTCACCAACGACGCCGGCCCGCACGTCAAGGCGCTGTGCTCCCCCGCCGACGCGCCGCGCGTGGAGCGCACCCTCGCCACGGTCGCGGGCGTCGTCCGCACAATCTCCTGCGCCCCCGGGGCTCCTGCCTCGTTGATCGAAGTGGAGCGATAGACATGCGCGTGGCGCGGGCCCCCGGCAAGGCGATGCTGTTCGGCGAGTACGCGGTGCTCGACGGCGCGCCCGCCATCGTCGCCGCCGTCGACCGCTACGCGATCGCGCACGTGCCCGCCACCGATGGCCCGTCGCCCACGCCCTTCGTCGCCGCCGCCACCAAGCGCGCCCTCGCCCGCCTGGTCGACGACGGGATCACGGCGACGACGCGCGCTCCGATCGTGGATTCGAGCGCGCTGTACGCCGGCGATCGCAAGCTCGGCCTCGGCTCCTCGGCCGCGGTCACCGTCGCCGCCCATGGCGCGGTGCTCACCGCGGCCGGCGTTCCGCTCGACGAGCGCAAGGCCGATCTGTTCGCCGCCTGCAACGAGGCGCACGCCGAGGCGCAGGGCGCGCGCGGCTCGGGCGCCGACATCGCGGCGGCGGTCTTCGGCGGCGTCCTCGCCTTCCGCGTCGACGGGCAGCCATCCCCCGTCGCGTGGCCCGCCGACCTCGCCATCACCTTCGTCGACACCGGCGTCGCCGCATCGACCGCCGGCCGCGTGGCGCGCTGGCGCGACCTTTCCGCGCGCCGTCCCGCCGAGCACCGCGCGCTCCGCGATCGCCTCGGCGCGCTCGCCGCCGACTTCCTCGCGTCGCTCGGCGCCGGCCGCGCCGACGGGCTCGACCTCGTCCGCCGCTGGAACCGCGCGCTCGACGATCTCGCATCGGCCATCGACGCCGAGATCGTGACGCCGGCCCACCGCCGCATCGCCGCCCTCGCCGACGAGATGGGCGGCGCCGCCAAGCCTTCGGGCGCCGGCGGCGGCGACCTCGCCGTCTGCTTCGCCCCGCCCGACGCCGCCCTGCCGCTGAAAAAGCGCCTCGCCGCCGACGGCTTCAACGTGCTCGATCTCGCCGCCGGCGCCCCCGGCCTGGCGACGATCGAGCTGGAGGACCTCGCCCCATGACCCGCTGCTCCCGCGTCCCCGGCTTCTACAAGCTCTCCGTCGCCGATCGCCTCGACCGCCTCGCCGAGGCCGCCGGCCTGGGCGTGGACGACGCGGCGCGCCTGCGCGCCGGCGAGCTGCTCGATCGGGCCACCGCCGACCACATGATCGACAACGTCATCGGGACCTACCCGCTCCCGCTGGGCATCGGCCTCAACTTCCAGGTCAACGGCGCGGACTACCTGGTCCCGATGTGCGTCGAGGAGCCGTCGGTGGTCGCCGCCGCGTCGAACGCCGCCAAGATGGTGCGCGCCGGCGGCGGCTTCGTCGCCGAGGCGGACGACCCGATCATGATCTCGCAGGTGCAGATCACCGGCGTCGCCGACACCGACGGGGCGAAGCGGCGCATCGAGGCGCAGCTGCCGGAGATCCTGAAGCGCGCCGACGAGGCGCAGCCCGGGCTGCTCGCCGTCGGCGGCGGCACGCGCGGCGCCGAGGTGCGCATCCTCGAGGCGTCGTCGAACGGCATCGAAGGACAGATCGTCGTCCACCTGTTCGTCGACTGCCGCGACGCGATGGGCGCCAACTCGGTGAACACGATGGCCGAGCGGGTCTCGCCGCGGCTCGCCGAGCTGGCCGGCGGCACCATCGGGCTGCGGATCCTCTCCAACCTCGCCGACCGCCGCTGCGTGCGGGTGCGCGCGCGCGTCCCCTTTGCCGAGCTGGCCACCGACGCCCACGACGGCGCCGAGGTCGCCCGCGGCGTGGTCTCCGCGAGCCGCTTCGCCGAGCTCGACCCCTACCGCGCCGCCACGCACAACAAGGGGATCATGAACGGCATCGACGCCGCGGTGATCGCGACGGGCAACGACTGGCGCGGCATCGAGGCCGGCGCCCACTCCTTCGCGGCGCGCTCGGGCACCTACCGCCCGCTCGCCATCTGGCGCCTCGTCGACGGCTTCCTCGAGGGGAGGCTGGAGATGCCGATGGCGCTCGGCACCGTCGGCGGCGCCACCAAGGTGCACCCGGGCGCGCGCCTCGCGCTGGCGATCCTCGGCATCAAGAGCGCCACCGAGCTCGGGATGGTGATCGCCTCGGCCGGCATGGCCTCCAACCTCGCCGCGCTGCGCGCGCTGGCCTCCGAGGGGATCCAGCGCGGGCACATGACGCTCCACGCGCGCACCGTCGCCGCCTCGGTCGGCGCGACGGGCGACCTGGTGGACCGCGTGGCGCGCGAGCTGTTCGCCTCGGGCGACATCCGCCCCGACCGCGCCGCCGAGATCCTCTCGCGGCTGCGCACCGACCCCACACCGCAAGGAGCCGCGTCGTGAGCCGAACCACCGCCTCGCGTCCCGCCGCCGCACCCGTCGCCGCCACCCCCGCGGCGGAGCCGTGCACCGTCGAGCAGGCCTTCGCGTTCTGCGAGCGCATGGCGCGCGACCACTACGAGAACTTCCCGGTCGCCTCGCGCTTCGTCCCCGAGCCGCTGCGCAAGTACGTGTGGGCGATCTACGCCTTCGCGCGCTCGGCCGACGACTTCGCCGACGAGCCGCGCCACGCCGGCCGGCGGTACGAAGCCCTCGCCGACTGGGAGGAGAAGCTCGAGGCCTGCTTCCACCGCGAGGCGGAGCACCCGGTCTTCGTGGCGCTGCGCGAGACGGTGGAGCGGCGCGACATCCCGATCTCGCCGCTGCGGGACATGCTCGCCGCGTTCAAGATGGACCTGGCGATCACCCGCTATCCGACCTTCGAGTCGCTGCGCAACTATTGCTCACGCGCCGCGCACCCCGTCGGGCGGCTGGTGCTCTACGTCTTCGACTACCGTGATCCGAACCTGCACAGGTTCTCCGACGATCTTTGCACAGCCCTCCACCTCACGAACTTCATCCAGGACGTGGGGCGCGACCACGCGCGCGGCCGGATCTACCTGCCGATGGAGGACCTCGGGCACTTCGGCGTGCGCGAGGAGGACATCGCCGCCGGGCGCGTCACCCCCGAGTTCCGCGACCTGCTCCGCTTCGAGGTGGCGCGCGCCCGCTCGTTCTACGAGCGCGGCCGCCCGCTGGCCGATCGCCTCGGCCGCGACCTCGGCTTCGAGCTGAACCTGATCTTCCACGGCGGCATGGCGGTGCTCGATCGCATCGAGGCGGTCGGCTACGACGTCTTCTCGCAGCGGCCGCAGCTCACGATGGCCGACAAGGTGCGGATGGTGACGCGCAGCGCGGCGCACCGCTGGCGCGGCGAGGGCAAGCCGCCCCGCAGCCGGGGCTGAGCGTGGCCTCGGGGTCGCTCGACGCGGCGGCTGCCTACTGCCGCCGCCTCACCCGCCGCTCGCGCTCGAACTTCTACTACGCCTTCCTCTTCCTGCCGCGCCGTCGCCGCGAGGCGCTCTACGCCGTCTACGCCTTCTGCCGCCTCGTCGACGACGCGGCCGACGATGCGCGCACGCCCGACGAGGCGCGGCAGCGGCTCGCCTTCTTCCGGCGCGAGCTGGACGCGGTGTGGGGCGACGCGGAGCCGCAGCACGAGGCCTCGCGCGAGCTGCGCGCCGCCGTGCGGGCCTTCCCGATCCGGCGGGAAGACATGGAGGCGGTGATCGAGGGCTGCGAGTGGGACGCCACGCGCCGGCGGTACGAGACGTGGGAGGAGCTGCGCGCCTACTGCTATCGCGTCGCCTCGGCGGTGGGCCTGATGTGCATCGAGATCTTCGGCTACCGCTCGCCGCGCGCACGGCAGTACGCGATCGACCTCGGCCTCGCGCTCCAGCTCACCAACGTCCTGCGCGACGTGGGTGAGGACGCGCGGCGCGGTCGGCTCTACCTGCCGCTCGAGGACCTCGCGGCGTTCGAGGTCGACGAGTCCGAGGTGATGGTCGGGCTGCGCACGCCGGCGGTGCGGCGCCTGCTCGCCTTCGAGGCGCGGCGCGCCCGCGGGCTGTACCTCTCGGCGCGCGCGGCGATCGGCGAGGCGGAGCGCGCGCGGCTGGTCGTGGCGGAGATCATGGGCGACATCTACGAGTCGCTCCTCGACGAGCTGGAGCGGCGCGGCTTCCCCGACGGCGCGGCGCTGCCGACGCTGGGCAAGATCGGGATCGCGCTCAAGCGCTTCGTCGCCTCGCGGGTGACGCTGGCAGATCGGAA
>JAJXSP010000408.1 GCA_021784515.1 Myxococcales bacterium
CCGAAAGACGAGGGACGCGGCTTTTCTTTCGCTCGCCCCAAGCCGGTTTCACGCGCGGCGAAAGGAAAGACCGTCCCCCCAGCGTGTGGAAGACGATCGCTGTTCACGATTCCACCGCCTCGGTTTCAGCGGGGGGGGCGGGGCGGGTCCGGCGAAGGAGGTTCGCGAGGCGGGCCATGTAGAGGTAGATGACGGGAGTCGTGTAGAGCGTGAGGATTTGCGAGAGCAGGAGGCCGCCGACGATGGTGATTCCAAGGGGGCGGCGCAGCTCGCTGCCGGTGCCGGTGCCGAGCGCGAGGGGGAGGGCGCCCAGGAGGGCGGCGACCGTGGTCATCATGATTGGCCGGAATCGGAGGAGGCAGGCCTTGTAGATCGATTGGTCGGGCGGGAGGTGCTCGACGCGCTCCGCCTCGAGGGCGAAGTCGATCATCATGATGGCGTTCTTCTTCACGATGCCGACGAGGAGGATCACGCCGATGAGGGCGATGACGTCGAAGTCGGCGCGGCAGACGACGAGGGCGAGCATGGCGCCGACGCCGGCGGAGGGGAGCGTCGAGAGGATCGTGATGGGGTGGATGTAGCTCTCGTAGAGGACGCCGAGGACGATGTAGACGGTGAGGAGGGCGGCGAGCAGCAGGAGCGGCTCTGAGGCGAGCGACTCCTGGAATGCGCGCGCGGCGCCCTGGAAATCGGCGCGCACGCTGGAGGGCATTCCGAGGTCGGACTCGGCGCGGTGGATGGCGGCGACGGCCTCGCCGAGCGACACCCGCGGGGCGGTGTTGAACGACAATGTCACCGATGGGAACTGGCCCTGATGGGCGATCGCCAGCTCGGACGGTTTCGTCGCGTATTGGGCGAATGCCGAGAGCGGCACCGGGTCGCCGGATTGCGAGCGCACGTAGATGCGGGAGAGGGCGGCCGGGTCCTGCTGGTCCTCGGGGCGGACCTCGAGGATCACGCGATAAAGGTTCAATTGGGTGAAGATCGTGGAGATGATGCGCTGGCCGAAGGCGTCGTAGAGCGTGTCGTCGATCGCCTGGGGCATGATGCCGAGGCGCCCGGCGCTGTCGCGGTCGATGGTGAGGGCGAGCTGGAGGCCGCCGGTCACGCGGTCGCTCGCGGCGTCGGACAGCTCGGGCAGCGACCGCAGCTTCTCGAGCACGCGGGGCGCCCACTCGCCGAGCTCGGCGGGGTCGGCGTCCTCGAGTGTGTACTGGTACTGCGTGCGCGCGATGCGGTTGTCGAGCTGGAGGTCCTGCACCGCCTGGAGGTAGAGCGTGATGCCGTGCACCGCGGCGAGCTTGGGCTGGAGGCGGCGGATGATCTCGCCGGCCTCGGCGCTGCGCCGGCCGCGCGGCGCGAGCGTGATCGAGAAGCGCCCGCTCGACAGCGTCGGGTTGGTGCCGTCGCTGCCGATCGACGAGGCGACGCTCGCCACGTCGGGATCGGTGAGCAGCACGTCGGCGAGCGCCTGCTGGCGATCCATCATCCGCGCGAAGGAGACGTCGGGCGCGGCCTCGCTCACGCCGACGACGAGCCCGGTGTCCTCGAGCGGAAAGAAGCCCTTGGGCGCCACCACCGCGAGGGCGACGGTGGCGGCGACGGTGGCGACGGTGATGATCAGCGTGGCGAGCCGGTGGCGCAGCACCACCTGCAGCGTGCGGTCGTACAAGCGCGCCATCGCGGAGAAGCCGCGCTCGAACGCGCGCGCGAACCAGTTCAGCTCCTCCTCGGCGTGGGGGCGCAGCAGCCAGCCGCACATCATCGCGGTCAAGGTCAGCGAGAGCAGCGCCGAGACGGCGATGGCGATGGCGAGCGTGACGGCGAACTCGCGGAAGAGGCGCCCGATGAGGCCGCCCATGAAGAGGAGCGGGATCAGCACCGCGATCAGCGAGACGGTAAGCGAGACGATGGTGAAGCCGATCTGGCGCGCGCCCTCGAGCGCCGCCTCGAACGGCGCCTTCCCCTCCTCGATGTGGCGGGCGATGTTCTCGACCATCACGATCGCGTCGTCGACCACGAAGCCCGTCGAGATGGTGAGCGCCATCAGCGACAGGTTGTTGAGGCTGAAGCCGCACAGGTGCATCACGCCGAAGGTGGCGATGAGCGACAGCGGCACCGCCACGCCGGGGATCACCGTCGCGCGCAGGCTCCGCAGGAACACGTACATCACGACGACGACGAGGAAGACGGTGAGCCCGAGCGTGAACTGCACGTCCTTCACGGAGGCGCGCACCGTCTCGGTGCGATCGGAGAGGATCGAGACGTCGATCCCCTGCGGCATCGAGGCGCGGAGCTGCGGCAGCAGCGCCTTCACGCGGTCGGTGACCTGGATGATGTTCGCGCCGGGCTGGCGCTGCACCGAGAGGATGATCGCCCGCCGCGCCGTCCCCGCCCCGATCGCCGCCGCCCGCTCGACCTGCGCTCCGTCCCGCGCCGCCGCCCCCGTCCCCGCCCAGCCCGCGAGCTGGTCGTTCTCGACGCCGTCGACGACGCTCGCCACCTCGGCGAGGCGGACCGGCGCGCCGTCCTTCCACGCGATGACGATCGGGCGGAAGCCGGCGGCGCGATCGAGCTGGTCGTTGGTCGCCAGCGTGTAGTCCTGGCGCGGCCCGTCGATGTTGCCCTTGGGCTGGTTGACGTTGGCCGCGGCGATGGCGACGCGGACGTCCTCGAGGGCGAGGCCGGTGCCGGCCAGGGCGACCGGGTCGATGCGCACACGCACCGCCGGCTTCTGCCCGCCCGAGAGCGTCACCAGCCCGACGCCCGAGACCTGCGAGATCTTCTGCGCCAGCACCGAGTCGGCGTAGTCGTCCACCTCGCTCAGCGGCAGCGTCTCCGAGGCGACGGCGAGGGTGAGCACCGGCGTGTCGGCGGGGTTCGACTTCGAGTAGGTCGGCGGCGTCGGCAGCGTCGGCGGCAGGAGGCTCGAGGCTGCGTTGATCGCCGCCTGCACGTCCTGCTCGGCGGCGTCGATGCTGCGGTCGAGCGCGAACTGGAGCGTGATCTGCGACGAGGAGAAGCTCGACACCGAGGTCATCTGCGTCAGCGACGGCATCTGGCCGAACTGGCGCTCGAGCGGCGTGGTGACGGCGGAGGCCATCGTGTCGGCGCTGCCGCCCGGGAGCTGCGTGGCGACGACGATCGTCGGGTAGTCCACCTGCGGCAGCGCGGCGACGGGGAGCTGGCCGTAACCGGCCACGCCCGCGAGCGCGACGCCGACCATGAGGAGCGTGGTGGCGACGGGCCGGCGGATGAAGGGCTCGGAGATGCTCACCGCGCGCTCCCACCCCCCTCCTTGCGCTGGTCCTTCGTGGGCTCGCGAACAAACACCTCGGAGCCCAGCCGCAGCTGGCCCTGTCCCTCGATCACCACCGTCTCGCCGGGCGTGACGCCTTTCGCGATCAGCGCGAGGTCGGCCGTCGTCAGCGCCACCTCGACGGGGCGCGTGGCTGCGTGCTGGTCGGCGCCGACGATCCACACGAAGGTCCCCTGCGGCCCGCGCTGCACCGCCGCCGCCGGCACCGCGAGCGCGCCGCGCCGCGTGTCGACGAGCAGCCGCGCCTTCACGAACTGGTTCGGCCACAGCGCGCGCCGCGGGTTCGGCACCACCGCCTTCAGCCGCAGCGTCGCCGTCGCCAGGTTGATCTGGTTGTCGACGACCAGCAGCTGGCCGGTGCCGAGCTTGGTCGCGCCGTCGCGGCTCCACGCCTCGACGGGCACCTCGCCGCGCGCCTGCGCCGCCGTCACGCGCGGCAGGTCGTCCTCGGGGAGCGTCACCATCACCGCCGCCGGGTCGAGCTGCGTGAGGACCACGATCCCCGCCGGGTCGGCGGCGTGCACGATGTTGCCGGGATCGATCAGGCGCACGCCGACCACGCCGTCCTGCGGCGCCGCGACGCGCGCCCAGTCGAGGTTGAGCTTCGCGCTCTCGATCGCCGCGCGGTCCACCTGCACCGCGCCCTCGAGCTGCCCGACGAGCGCGACCTGCTGGTCCACCTGCTGCTGCCCGACGAGCTTGCCCTTGACCAGCTCCTGGTAGCGCCCGAGATCGCGCCGCGCCCCGTCGAGCTGCGCCTGGTCGCGCGCGAGCGCGCCCTCGGCCTGGTGGAGCTGCACCTCGAACGGGCGCGGATCGACCTGCGCCAGCTGGTCGCCGCGCCTCACCGCCTGGCCCTCGGTGAACGTCACGCGATCGAGGCGGCCGTCCACCTGCGGCCGTACCGTGACCTGCCGCCACGCCACCACCGTGCCCAGGCCCTCGATCCACACCGGCACGTCGCGCTTCTCGACGGGGGCGGTCAGCACCGGCACCGGGCGCGCGCCGGGCGGCGCGTCCTTCGTCGCGGCGTGCGCGTCGCCGTCGTGGCGCGAGAGCGAGCGGACGATGGCGAAGAGCGCCGCCGCGCCCACGACGGGCAGGGCGATCCGGGTGGCAAAGCGCGTGGAGATCATGGCGTCCTCGACGAGAGTGCGAGGAGCCGCGAGCAAGGGGCGCACCACCCGCTCGCACACGCCGCCGCCGCGCCACGACGGGACGGCCGCTGTCCGGTCCCGTGACACCTGTTCCGATCGGGAACGGTGGGCCCGCCCGCGGCGACGGCGCCGCGCCGGGCTGCGCGCGGCCTCGCGCTTGCTTCCGCCGGCGGACCGTGGCAACCAGGGTCATCCGCCACCGGCTGCTCACGATCGCGCTGCTCGGCGTCGTCACCTCCGCGCTGTCCCTCGTGGCGCTGGTGCGCGTGCTGTCGACGCTCTCGCGCGCCGCCCGCGTCGAGCGCGCGCGCGAGGCGGTGGCCGACGAGCTCGGGCGGCTCGCGCGGTCGCCGCCGTCGGGCGAGGTGCTGGCCGCGACGCCGGCGACGACGATGGTGGCGTTGCGCGGCGGCTGGCTGCGCGCTCCCGACGACGCGCGGCGGATCGCCGACCTCCCCGCGAGCTGGCGGGCGCCGCTCGAGGGGGCCATCTCCGGCGAGATCGGCGACGGGAAGCGCGCGCTCGTCGAACGCGATCTCGGCGACGGCGTGCTGGTGGTCGGCGTCGGGCCGGCGTCGTCGGGCGGCCTGGCCTGGAGCGCCTACGCGGTGCCGATCTCGTCGCAGCTCCAGCGGTGGCGGATCATCGTCGGCGCGATCGCGCTGGCCGCCGCGCTCCTCGCCGCCACCGCGGTGTGGGCGGCGTTCGCCTGGAGGCGCGCGACCGGCGGGCTCAAGACCGCGCTGGGCGCCCTCGGCAAGGACCTCCGCGCGCCGGTGCCCCGGCCCGGCGTGGCGGAGCTGGACGACATCGCCGACGGGATCCGGCGCCTCGCCGCCGAGCTGTCGTCGTCGCGCGAGGCGACCGAGCGCCTTGGCCGCGAGCTGTCGCAGAAGGAGCGCCTGGCCGCGCTCGGGCGCGTCGCCGCCGGGGTCGCCCACGAGGTGCGCAACCCGCTCGCCTCGATCAAGCTGCGCCTCGACCTCACCGCCGCGCAGGCGCCGCTGCCCGAGCCGACCCGCCGCGCGCTCGACGCCGCGTCGCAGGAGATCACGCGGCTCGATCGCCTCGTCGGCGACCTGCTCCTCGTCGCGGGGAAG
>JAJXSP010000023.1:0-20812 GCA_021784515.1 Myxococcales bacterium
CGGCAAGTGCGCGAAATGACAGAGGCCGCCCTGTCGCCCCGATGTCCCTTGCCCCGCAAGAAGGTCGATGGCCATACATTGCCTGCCTTCGCGTTGCCGACGGCAATTCGGTACTCCGAATCTCAGCGACGCGAGCGTCGAGTTGACATGGAGGGCTTCATCGGACGATCTTCGCGGGCGCAGACAGCGGGCGGTCGGAGTACGGCGATGCAGTTCATCCGCCCTGCGCTCCCTGAAGGGTCCCATGGTGACGCTCCGCGGCGCCGCGTGCGATCAAGTGAAGAACAACCCGAACACCAAGGTGCAGGTGGTCTACGGCTGCCCGAGCGCGCCGGGGATCGGCTGAGCCGCCGCCGGAGTCATGCCGACGCTCGAAGCGACGCAGGTGAAATGCCCGGAGTGCGGCGCCACTCTCTCGGTGGCGGCCGACACGACGGCCGTCACCTGCGAGTTCTGTGGGAAGCCGTCGCGGATTCAAAGGCGTACGCGGGTCCTCAAGCTCCCCATTCCGCTGCCGCCCCCGGCAAGCCATGAGCCCGCGGCGGTCGCCCGCGCACACGCCGGCACCGGGCCGGTGGTGCTGGCCATCGTCCTCCTCACCGCGGTCGGCATTCCGCTCGCCGTGGCCGGCGCGCTCGTCGCGAAGAGCCTCGGCGCCTTCGATCTGCCTTACTGGCTCGGAAAACCCTTGTTGGTGGCCGACGCCGACGGTGACGGCGAAGCCGACTTCATCGGAATCGACCGCAATCGGCGAAAGGATCAGGCCAGGCTGATGGCCTGTTCGGGACGCGATGGACACGTCCTCTGGGAGAGCGCCCCGCTGGGCCGGTACAAGGACGTCTCCGGGAAGTTGATGGACGTGGCGGGGGACGCCGTGCTGATCGCCGACCGGCAAGCCCACCTCGAGGCGATCGACCTTCGGACCGGAAAACACCGTTGGACGGTGACCGCCGCGGAGGTCGTCTCCGCGGTCTGCCCGTCGAGCGCCACGGGCCGGGCGCTGGCGGCGACCTCCGACGAGAAGTCGTGGTCGGTCGCGCTCTCCGACGGCGCGCTCGCCCCGTCCGACGACGCCTGCCCCGCGCACGGCAGCAATGACGTTCGAGGCGGCACGCGGGTGGCCATCCGGGCATTGACGATCCCGGGAATGATCGTCGGCGACGTCTTCGCGCGCGGCGCCGGGCCGCGCATCGCGCTCGGCAGCAAGGCGCCGGGGACGCCGGTGCCGATGATCGCGGCCCTCGACGGCGCGGGCGCGGTGGCGTGGAAGTCGGAGGTTCCGGGCCACGACCCCCTGGCGGCGGAGGCGCGAGGCGTCGAGCACGCGGCGTTCTCCGATCGCGACGTCGCGGTCGTCTATTCGCGCAGCGGAGACGCGCCGACCGAGCTGACGGTGTTCGACCGCGCCAGCGGCCGGCGGCGCTTCGAGGTGGCGCTCTCGCCCGGCGCGTCGCGATCGTCCGCGGTGATCGCGCTGACGGCAAACACGGTCGCGGTGTCGAGCGCCGGGACACTCGAGGTGTTCGACCTCGCCGACGGCCGACGGCGATTCGCGCTCACGCAATAGCTCCGGCGCGACGCTCGCGGCCCGCCGCCCGCGAGCCCCCCGCTCTCTCGCTGAACCGGACCCATCGAGCCCGGGGGACGGGGTGAAGAAGAAAGGCGTGGGAGGACAGCAGGTTGGTTATGGCCCGATCAGGAACAACTTGCTCAGTCTAGCCGCCGATCCGTCCCGACCGGCGTCGTTGCTCGTCGGTCACTTGCACCCGGCAAGCTCCCTCCTCGCGCCTCGCCGGATCGGGCGCCTCGACGCCCATCCCTGATCAACTTGTTCCTGATCGGGCCCTTGGTGGCTCCTCAGGGAATCGAACCTTAGGGGCACTGTCAACGAAAAACCAGGCGCGGCGCGGTCTTGCGACTCAAGCCCCAACCGCCACCTGACGTTGTCCTCGATCTTCTCTCGCCGCCGAGCCCCACCCAGAACCGCCTAATACCGCCTCTTTCCTTCGCGTCGTGGCAAAGGCGTGGCAACGAACTTCGACCTCGCACGCGCCCAGCACGAGCCGCCTACTCCTTGGCCAGCACGGCGGTGTGGTCGATGTCGTTCTCGACGAGGACCTCCTTCACCTTGTTGCCGAGGTAGACCGGATCGAACCCGGCGGGCTGGCGGGCGCTCACCTCGACCTTGACGGTGACGCTCGCCGCCTTGCCGACCAGCTCGTTGATCGCGCCGGCGAGCTTGTACCAGCTCTGCTTCCCCTCCGACGTGGCGAGCAGCACGTAGCGCGTGCCTTTCTCGCCCTTGGGCGCCGGCGGCGGCACCAGCACCAGCGGCTCCGGCGCTCCGCCGGACGCTGCCGTCGGCGCGGACGGCGGCGCCGCGACGACGGTCACGGGTGGCCGCTCGGGCTCGATCTTCTTCTGAAGCTCAACGGCGAGCGCGGGCGCCACGAGGAACGCGCGGTCCTCTGCCGCGAACTCCTCGGCCATGTGGCGCTCGCCGAAGCGCACGCGGACGCCCGGCTCGACGACGAGGTCATCACCCTCCACGCGCGCCGACGGCACGTAGCCGAGCTTGCGCGCATGCACCGCCTCGGCGACCGCGGTGAGCAGCGGCGCGTCCGAGCGCATCTTCGGCTGCTCGAGGAACGCGAAGAAGCCGTCGAGCGCGTCGGCCATCGGCACGAACCGCGGGCCGCCCGGCGCCGCGAGGCCGAGGATCTCGACCAGCCGCTCGCCGGTGAGGTCGGGGTAGACCTGCTTCTTCAACAGTTCGAGAAGGCGGCCGTGAGGATCGCCGCTCGAGCCGGCGAGGCTGCCGATGTCGACGGAGCGGAAGGCGATGGGGTCGGCGCCCTCCTTCCCACGCACGGGCAAGAGCACCTGCGCGTAGAGGCCGCGGCAGGCGCCGTCGAGATCCTTGGCGGCGTTCGAGTGCTTCTCCTCCAGCTCGTCCTTCTGCTCCTCGCTGATCTGAAGGTGCCCCTGCTTCGCCTTTCGCCGCAGCGCCTCCAGCGCGATCACCCGCCGCGCCATGCGGCGCGCCTGATCGGCATGCGACTTCTGCGGCACCACGAACCCGACGCCGTTACGGAAGCGCCGCTTGCCGCCCTTGTCGCCGCCCGCCTTCGAGAGCAGCAGGGCGCGCGCGCCCGCCTCGCTCTCGGCGGGCGACTTCTCGGCCCATTCGAGCGGCAGGTAGGCGAAGAGGAACTCGCGCCGCTCGTCGGGGATGCGGCCCGCGTGGTCCGGCCACAGGATCGCGGTGGCGGCGCGCCCGAGCATCGACTCCAGCGTCTCGCGCACGCGGCGGGTCACGTCGTCGGGCTCCACGGCGGCCACCGCCTCGTCGACGAGCTTGACGAGGCTCGGGATGGTGTCCATCCGGTAGCGCCCGCCGCCGAAGTGGAGGTAGAGCAGGGTCTCCTTCAGCTCGCCGAGCGCCGCCTCGACGGTGGGCGCCTCCACGCCGGGGCGGATGCACGCGTCGATCAGCTCGTTGCGCAGCACGCCGCGGAGGTCGTCCTTGCGCGTGCCGAAGGAGAACAGGGTGACCGCCGTCGCCGTCGAGCTGCCGACGCGCGCCTGCGCCAGCGCCGGGCTGGCCTCGCCGATGTGGCGGTCGACGAGGCGGGCCCGCGCCCGCTCGGCGGCGATGTCGGCGTCGAGCACTGAGTCCCACCGCTCGCGTTCGCCCACCTGCTTGAAGAACTCCGAGCGCACGTCGGGATCGTCGAGCGGGATGTCGCCGGGCGAGATCAGCGCGCCGCTGTGGCCGCGCTTGAAGAGGACGTGGACGACGGTGCCGAGGAACTGCAGCGCGCCGCGCGTGCGCTGGTACGAGGGCAGGCTGCCCCAGCGCTCGTACATGAGCCGGATGAGGCCGGGGTGGAACGGGTACGACGCGGCGATGTCCTCGGCGAGCCTCTGCGCCTCCTCCTCGACGCGCGCCTGATCGGCCGTGGTCTCGGCCGAGGCGGCGGCGCGCCGGCGGTACTCCTCGGCGTAGCCGGCGGCCACCTCGGCGCGCACGATCTCGTCGCCGAGCGTCTTGAACAGGCGGCGCCGGATGATCTCCCGCACCTGCTGGTCCTGCACCGGCACGCGCCGCGCGTCGACGCGCCCAACGAGCTTGTCGAGGGCGAGCAGCAGCCCCTCGTCGCCCGCCGCCTCGGCGACGCTGGCCTGCAGCGAGTAGACGAACGCGGCGCTGGGCTCGCCGGCGACCGCCTCTGTGAGCTGTTGCAGGAACGTGAGCGTCTGCCGGCCGAGGGTCGAGTCGCCCGTCGCCACGGCCATCGCCTTCTCGACGTAGACCAGCACCTCGTCGGCCAGAACGAGCGTCGCGCGCTTCGCGTCGCGCACCAGCGCCTCGAGCACCTGGCCACCCGGCGCGCTGCGGGCCTCGTCGGAGGCGCGCACCGCCTCGTAGCCCTCGCCGCCGCCGAGGCGGAACGCCAGCTCACCCCACAGCGTCTGCAGCGTCGGTCCGCCCTTCACCTTGTTCGGCTGCGCCGGTGTGAGGTCGGCGCAAGGCAGCACCGCGACCCGCACTGGCCCCGGGTCGGGAAAGCGCCACACTTGGTGCTTGTCAGAGACACGGTCGCCCGCCTCGGTGATCTCGGCGCGGCTGCGCGCGAGGTGGTACATCGCCACCAGCGAGTGGCTCTTGCCGCCGCCGAAGGGCGTGCGGAGCTGGAGCACGCGGTCGACCTTCTTGCCCGAGAGCGCCCCCATGACGTCTCCGAGCAGCCGGCGAAGATCGTTGGTGAGGTAGGTGGTCTCGAAGAAGGCGCGCGGGTCGAGGTAGTTCCTCGAGACTTGCTTGTCGCCACGCTCGATCTTGCCGATGTTGACGGCGTACTCGGCCTTGACGGCCTGCTCGTCGCGCACGTCGTCGTGGGGGAGGGCGACCTGGGTCCAGGGAGGGAGCGTCACGGCGGACTCCTCGAAATGCGTTAGTGAATGCCGACTCGCGCTGCCTCGGTGCGACCGTCTAGCAACGACGGCGGAGCCGGGTTCAGCGAACTCCATGCCTCGGCCGCTTGCCGGTGCCCGGCCGCTCCCAATGCCTCGAGCTGATTGAGCGCAGCCTGGTAGGTGGCGCGATCAGGGCCCCTCTTGAGTTGGCAGGTCTCGGGCGGCTGCGCGATTCCGGTCAGGTGCAGCAACCAGGTTTCTGTGCACCAGGTCGGCACTAGGGTAGCGACGGTCTCGGCGGCGCCCCGCGGGGCCAGATTCATCGCCTGAAGGCGGCCGTCGAGCGTGGCCTTGCGTGCTTGGACGCCGACCTGATCGCCGTCGATGTGAACCAACACGCCGAGGTTGGTCTGGAAATTCTGAGACCGACGCTGTTTCACCATCCTGGGATATTGCACGGCCACCCATTGCGAAGCGCTGCCGCCGCCCTTGGGCGCCACCTCCGTGTCGAGGACCTCAATCCCGTTCAATTCGCACAGCCGTCGCAGAAACCGCTCGCTCAGGCGGTCCTCGCACAAGATGCGCACGCGCATGAAGCCCTACTTTCCCTCGGCGGTCGGCTGGGAGGGGCCATCGCCTCCGCCGAGCTTCACAACGTCGTAGGCCGTCTCGCCGGCGTCGAGGTCGGGAAGGAGCGGCGCGATGCGCGTATGGCCGGAGTCCTTGTCCCGCCACATGCGCCAGGCGGCGTCGGCGGCCAGATAGTTGATGGCTTCGGGGTGATGCGACACGACCAGCAGTTGTTGCTTCCCGTCGGCGGCGGTGTCGGCGACGGCCCGCAGCCATGGCTGGATCTCCGATGGCGCGACGTAGTTCTCGCACTCATCGAGCGCGATCAACGAGGCGCGGGAGAGGCCGAAGCGGAGGAGCCCGTAGAGGGCAATCAGCAGCCGCTGCCCATCCGACAGCTTGGCCCAGCCCAACTCGTGGGTCTTGCCGCTGAAGGAGAAGCGAGCGCGAAGATCCTTGATCTCGGGGCTGATGGGTTCGAGTCGCAGCGCCGAGAACCCGCGCAGCACGCGCTGCAGATCGGCTCGTAGCGCGTCTGCCGCGTCCGGGTCTTCTCCCATCTTCGCCCGGTACCAGTTGGCAAAGTTGGCAAGGTCCCGGTCGAGGTACGGGCTCTCGCTGACCGCAGCGCCACCGAGCTTGCGCGGGTCGGGCTTCATGGCCCAGATCGAACGGAGGGCCTCTCGGAAGGCGACAATGCCCTTGTTGTCGGGGCGCGGTTCAATGGCGGAGATGAACGAGCGCCGGCGGTCGTATGGAATGGTCGTCCGGGCAGTGGGAATCGGTGGATCGCCGAAGAGATCCACCTTGCCCTCGTTCGCCTGATAGAGCAGCAGCCCACCGGAGAACAGGTGCTCGGATACCGCGCTGCGCCCGCTTTCCAGCCGGATGCTGAGCCGATACTTGAACGACCGACCCCCCTGTTCGATTTCCACCTCCACTACCTGATCCGGGTCGCTCAGCCACGCAGTTCGAGCCGACGGCGAGGTCGTCTCCTCGACCGACTTGCCGTCGACGATCAGATCCTCGAGCAGCCAGAGCAGCTCGATCAGGGCGCTCTTGCCGGCGCCGTTCTCGCCTACCAGCACACACGCCGGTGGCAGCGACCATTCGAAGTTCACGAACGAGCGGAAGTTGTGGGCATAGATGCGCTTGAGCATTGGCCGACTAACCCTTTCCCTTGGATCGTCCCACTTGGTCGAAGAGCGGCCCCGCCGACTGCGAGCGCGAGATGTCCTGGTAGGAGGCGAGCAGCGTGTCGACGGCGCGCTGCTCGGCGCTGCGCTCGTCCTTCTGCGCGCCCGGTGTCGGCTCGGCCCGGAGCGGCCGCCCGCCGAGCGCCTGCGCGAGGAGCCGCACCTCGCCGAGGTCGGCGCCGCAGGTGGATAGGAACTTCGGGACCTCGGCGGGCCGGTGCTTCTGCAGGTAGAGCAGGCGGTGCAGCACGTCGACCAGCGGCGGCGTGCGGCCGTCCTCGGGCAGCCCGAGATCGCGCTCGGCGCCGCGGTCCTCGAAGGTGCGCAGCGTGATCTTGCTGCCCTTCTTGGCGAGCAGGGCGCGCTTGCCCTGCATGAGCGCGCCCTTCATTCCATCCAACTCGACGCCGGGCGGCAGGGCACCGATCGCCAGGTTCTTGAACACGTCGTAGTCGGCGGCGCCGTCGCCGAACTGGAGCCGCGCCACGACGTAGAGGCGGGAGATCGGATCGATGCCGCTGACCGAAACGTCCTTGCCGCCGGCCGCTCGGACTACCTGTTTGAGCACCGCTTCAAGGACGGCGCGCTGCGCCTCTTCGAGGAAGTCGGCGGTAGAGACTTCGCGGCCATTGGCCCTGCGCACCTTGGCAAAGCGGGTAAACGGCCCGAGCGCGGCGCCGATGACGGCGACGATCAGGTCGGCGCCGTTCAGGCCAAGCTCCCAGAGCGTCCGCACGCGCTCGTCGATCACACTGGCGACTTCGGGGAGGACTTCATCGTCGTAGTCGTTGCAGGTGGCGTCGTCGGTGCGCTTGCGGGCGACGAGGAAGATCGAGGTTGCGAGCGCGGCAGTATTAAGAGCATTGAGGCGTGCGTCGGATTCCGTGCGGAGCGGCCACGCCTCCGTGACACCGCATCCCACTCGACGGAGCGCATCCACCAGCGTGGCCCAGCCCGCAACCGTCTTATGGGCATATACGACAACCATCGGACCGCCCGGCTTCAAAACGCGCGCGCCCTCCCGAAATGCCGCCGTCATCAGGTTCTCATAGTGAGCGCGAGCTGCCGCGTCGTCGCCGCCGTGGCGATAGGGAACTACGGTGGCCTCCTGCCTCTTCGGCGTCTGCTCGCCCGAAAGATGTTCCGGGTACAGCTCCGCGAGCGTGCGCTTCAACCAAACGAAGAAGAAGTCAGAGAGATCGGCGTAGGAGATGTTGTCGTAGTACGGGGGATCGGTGACGATTGCATCGAAGGTGGAATCGGCGAACGGGATGTCCGTCGCCGAGCACCGACGCGCCTCAACGGCGCTCGGTACGCTGGCGAGTCCGCGCGCCGATTCAACTACCGCCTTCAGGCCGGTCGCATACGAGCCCTCCGTGTGCATGTATGGAACAATCTCGGCGTAGTCCCAGACCATCGCGAGCGCCTGTCTAGAGAATGCCCCCTTGATGCGCTGTACCTGTGGCTCCCATCGGCTAAGGCTGTTGCAAGCGATCACCATCCGGTCGAATGCCATAGCCAGAAACGTAGCGGAAGCCGCGGCGAGGCCGGCGTCGCCGACCTCCTGTTCGATCTCGTGGAACGCGCGCCGGATCGTTTTCGTGAATGCCAGAAGCGTGACTACTTGGCGGTCAGTAAACAGCTTGTCGTAGGTGTCGAGGCCGCAAAGGAAGGGCCCGAAGTCCCCTTTCCCCAGTCCGCCGGTTCCTCCTACGCGAAGCGCAGCCGGTCCGGGCCACACCTCACCCATCTGGCCGCACCGCTTCCGAAGCTCGTCGCTGGACGGCAACGTCACGGCATCGGCCGGTAGGTAAGCCCGCCCACGCTCGCCGTCGATCGTGCCCGCAACGGCCATAACCTGGGCGCCAAGGTTGCCCTGCCTGCCTGCTTCCTTCACTCTGTCTGCGTCGATTGTGGCGCCGCAGATCGGGCACTCGGCGTCTCCACCTTCATTGAAATCTGCCGGATCGAAACCCAACTCCTCCGCCTTCGCCGCCGACACGATCTCGAACCGCACCCCCTTCGCCTTCTTGTCGGGAACCATCTTGAGCGCGATGGCCCGATCGTCCTTCCGGCACAACCACGTCTGCCGCACGAGCGGCACCGTGGCGCCGCAGTCGCGGTTCACGCACGGCACCGTGCGCGTCCAGAGATAAGCGATCGGCTCGACCTCGACGGTGCCGTCGGAGCTGCCGCCCGAGTTGGCGAAGACGAGCTGCTTCGCCTGCGCTTTCCCCGCGATCCGGATCTTCGGGTACAGGTCGCCGATCTCGGCGCGCACCCGATCGAGCACCCACTTGCCCCACTTCTCGACGAGGTCGGCGAGCCGCGCTCCATATCTTTGCGGGTAGACGCAGGTCGCCAGCTCGATGATGTGCGCCACCGGGTTCAGCTCGACGGCGTGCGCCTCGCACCCGAGGTTCGCCGCCTCGAGCGGGATGGCGCCGCCGCCGGCGAAGAGATCGAGCACCTTGGGCGCCTGACCGCCGTTGTCGTCGCGGATGAGCTTGCGGGCCTTTTCGAGGGCGCCGCGGGAGCACTCGTAGGGCGCGAGATCGGCGAGGAGCTGCAGCCGCTCATCGATCTCCTTTGGGGACTTTGGCACCTTGAGCAGCGCCGCGGCGATGGCAACGCGGCTCGCGCTCCGCGGGCGGCGCGCCGGCCACTGGTGGATCAGCTCGACATGGCGGCGCGGGTGCTTCTTCTCCTTCGACGAGGCGTAGTTGACCGCCTCGAGCGGGATCTGGTGCTCGATCATCCTGCGGTCGTCGTTCGCCATGGCGGTGGCCTCAGGAGATCCCAATCTGGGTGGATCGAATGAGCGCGGTGAGACGCGCATCGCCGACGGTGATGGAGGAGTTCCAAACATCGGCCGGCACGACTGACCTGGAATGGGCGCGCACGAGACGCTCCCAATCGGCGTGGCTCGCGAGGGGGTGCTGCGCGTCTCCACGCATCTCCTCGGCGCCCAGGAAGCCGAGGTACACCAGCACAACCGGGACCCCCGAGTGGGCGAGCCGCCAGGCCCAGGCGAATCGGTTGGACATCTGGTAGCTGGAGTCGCGGGAGATGGACCAGGTAGACCGGGTAGCTGCCGTGAGCCCCCGCTTCGCCTCATCAATCGCAGCACCGATGCGCGCGCGGTTGGCGTCGCTGCCCTCAGACGGCGCCTTAGGCACGCGCTTGCCGACCTCCTCGTTCATAAGCTCGCGGTCGTGGGCCTTCGCCTCGACGAGCAGGATGCCGGATCGGTCCTCGATCGCGATCTCGCTGACGAGGTCCCAGGTGGGCGTCTTGCGCGGCTCGTCGTGACCAAGCCACCAGCGGCGCAGTAGCGTCCGGCTCGCCTCCGCAACGGGGCTCCCCGCCTTGTCGAGCTGAACCTCTGCGGGAGCTGCAAACCCTCGCGGCGCCCAATTGTGGGTCGGCCTCACGACAGCGCCTGGCACGTCGACGAGCCGCGTGAGCCTGGCCGCCACGGTTTCGGCGGGCCCGTGCGTGAGGAGCACGCACCGCGCCCGGCTGCCCTTGCGCTCCTTCGGCGGCAACAGGTCGAGGCTCATGACGTCCCCCTCGACGCGCGCACGATGGCGTCGCCGGGCAGGCGGTAGCCCTTGATCACGGTGAGCGCCTCCTTCGCCTGCGCCAGCGCGCTCGACGGGTCCTGCACGACGACCAGTCGTGGTGTCGCGCCGGGGCGCGCGTCATAGGCGACGTAGAGCCAGTAGTCGCGGCCGAGGCGGGTCGCCTTGATCCACTCATTGCGCGTGAGCGCCACGTCACCCGACGGTGCCGAGCGCCCCTTCACCTCGATGCGCCGGCACGGGCGCACGCCGTTGCCGTCGGGAGGGCCGAGCGAGAGGATGTCGTAGCCGCGGCCGTCCTTGAGCTGGCTCACGTCCTTCGGCTCCCACCCGCGACGGCTCTCCTCCACCATCACGCACTCCATCGCGATCCGCTCGACCTCGGGGTCGGACTTCATCAGGTGGTGGAGGTCGCTGTCGGGCGCGAGCGGCAGGACCATCGCGGTGCCGAGGTGGCGCACGTCGCCCGCGCGGGCGACGGCGAGGCGATCGATGGCGCGGAGGCGCTCGTCGCGCCGCAGCTCGGTTTGCTGGATCTCGTCGAGGACCTGCGCGAGGCGGCCGCCCGCGCCCTGCTCGCCGCCCTCCTGCTTGAGGCGCAGTTCGAACTCGGACTGGTGCAGGCGGTTGAGGCGGGTGTCGAAGGCGCGCTCGAGGTACTCGCGCCGGATGCGCGCGTCGTCGGCGCGCCGGCGCTGCTGCTCCTTCACCATCGCGTGCTGGACGTGGAGGCGCACCCACGTAGCGGCCTTCCGCGTGCGCTCGGCGCCCATGGGGCCGAGCCGGAACTCGATGCCGTGCTCGGTCGGCTCGACGCCCTTCGCCTCGGCGACGGCGAGCGGCGTGAGGTCGTGGAAGATGTCCTGGGAGGCGATCTCGTAGCTCCCGTCGAGCTGCTCGATCACCGGCACGAAGCGGCCGTCGATGATCTCGGTGCGCGCCGAGCGGGTGTCGAGGCCCGCGCTCTCGCCGACGGCGCCGACCTCGAACGTGTGGAGGTAGTAGGGCTTGTCGGCGCGCGGGTCCCAGAACAGCGCGGTGCCGCCCTCGACGTGGACGAGCTTGGACTCGAAGATCTCGACCACCGCCGCGTAGAGCGGATGGCCAGGCGAGATCAGCTCGGCGTCGCTGTTGCGCCCCTGGCGCTGATCTTTTCGGAAGGTCGCCTTCAGGTAGCGGTCGCGCGGCGGTCCGAAGCGCTGCACCGAGCGGAGCGCATGCGAACGGAACCGCGGCGACACCGACGGAACGCGCAGGAGCCCATCGGCGCGCTCTTCGAGCATGAGTCCAGTCACCTCGGCGGCCTTCCGGAAGAAGCGCTCGACGTACTCGGGCATGAGGCGCAGATCCTCGTGGAGCTGCGTGCGCTGGTTGAGGTGGCCGAGGTCGAGCTGGCGGCGCGCGAGCGCGACCTGCGTCGCCTCCTCGAAGCGCCGGAGGTCGCTCGCCGAGAGGCGCTCGATGTCGTGGATGAAGTCGGCGGCGCGCTTCGGGTTCACCGCCGCCTCGCGCAGCACCTCCTCGGGGTTCATCCCCTCGACACGCAGGAAGGTGCCGATCACGTCGAAGATGCGGTCGGTCTTGAGGTCGTCCTTGATCGTCTGAATCTTGTCGAAGAGGGTCTTCAGGACCCGGCCCTCCTCGGTGTTGATGGCCACGAAGTTGAAGATGTGGCACTCGCGGTCCTGCCCGATGCGGTGGACGCGCCCCATGCGCTGCTCGAGGCGGTTCGGGTTCCACGGCACGTCGTAGTTGATCATCAGGTGGCAGAACTGAAGGTTGACGCCCTCGCCCGCGGCGTCGGTGGCGACGCAGATCTGGTCCTCCTGCTCGAAGCGGCGGCGGCGCTCCTTGCGGTCGGCGGCGTTGTGGCCGCCGTGGATCGTGACGACGGAGAAGCCCCACGCCTTCAGGTTGCGCTCGAGGTGATCGAGGGTGTCGCGGTGCTCGGTGAAGACGAGGAGCTTGCCTTGCCCGTCGCGCAGCTCGGCGAGGCGCGCGTCGGCGAGGCACTTCTTGAGAGCCTGGAGCTTCTGCTCCTGCCCCGCGTCGCGCAGCGCGGTCGCCTTGCCGTGGAGGCGCCGCAGCTCGCCGACCTCGCGCCGCAGCCCCTCGACGGTCTCGGCGACGGACAGCTCGGCGGCGTGCTCACGGTCCTCGTCGTCGGCGTCGTCGTACTCGGCCTCCTCGTCGAGGTCGAGCACGCCGGCCTGACGTAGGCGCGCCTCGCGCTCGGCCGGTGGCAGCTTCTCTACCTCGGTGAGCAGGCCGGCGAGGCGCTCGAGGCGGCGGCGCAGCGACTCGGTGATCGCGTGCAGGCTGGAGGCGAGGCGGCGCTGGAGCACCGACCGCGCGAGCGCGACCGCCATGCGCCGGCGCCCGCTGTAGGTCCGCCCCAAGAACTCCTGGATGTAGCGCGTGATGTCGTCGTAGAGGTCCTTCTCGCCGCCGGTGAGCGTGAAGTCCTGCGTCCACGCGTTGCGCGGCAAGAACAGCTTCCGGCCGTCGAAGTCGCGGAGCTGCTCCTTCACCCGGCGCATGAAGAACGGGCAGCGGTCCTCGGCGAGGAGGTTTCGCACCTCGTCCATGTCCTGCGCCTCGAACTGGTCGGGATCGAGCAGGCGCAGGAAGAGCTGGAACTGCTCCTCCTTACCCTGGTGCGGCGTCGCCGTCAGGAAGAGCATGTGGTGCACCTGCGGCGAGCGCGCCAGCTCCTCGATGAGGCGGTAGCGCTTGGTCGGCTTCACCTCGTCGCCGTAGCGCGCCGCCGACGCCTTGTGCGCCTCGTCGACGATCACGAGGTCCCACGAACACTGGAGGATCGCGTCACGGACCGAGCGGCCGGGGTTCTGCGGGTTGTCCGAGCCGTCGCGCTTGGCGTAGTCGATCGACGCGATCACCTGCGGCTTCTTTTGCCAGATGTTGCCGAGGAGCTGGCCGGTCTCGACGTGGCTGTCGACGACCTCGAAGGTCTCGTCGAACTTCTCGGCCAGCTCGTCCTGCCACTGCGGCGTGAGCGGCGACGGCACGAGGATGAGGACTCGCTCGACGGCCCCGCGCAGCTTCAACTCCTTGATGAGCAGGCCCGCCATGATGGTCTTGCCGGCGCCCGGGTCGTGGGCGAGGACAAACCGGAGACGCGGCTGCGGCAGGAGCCGCTCGTAGACCGCCTCGAGCTGGTGGGGCAGGGCGCGCACGCCGGAGAGCGAGACGGCGAAGTAGGGGTCGTAATAGTAGGCGAGCCGGATGCGCGCCGCCTCGAGCGCGTTCATCGCGTCGGCCCCCGAGACCAGCTCAGTCGCCGCGCTATCGGTCTCGGCGAGCGCCGCCTCCAGCTCCGCGGCCTCGAGCGTGACGTCCTCGGTGCCGCCGTCGGGTCGTCGCACCTGGAGGAGCACCAACGTGTCGTGCGCCACGACGCTCTCGACGAGCACGGGGAAGGTGAACTGGCTGGGCAGCCGGATGCGTTTCCGTAGCGCTCGCGATTCCAGGTCCGACATGGGCCATCCTCAACGGAACCCGGAGTTTATCGGATAAACCCGAGGACCGAAGAGAATCGCCGGAGGGTCGGGTTCAGTTCTCGAGCGCTGCGGTCTCGACGATGCGCTGGAACTCGGCGAGCAGCTCCTTGTGCTTCTGGGCGAGGTAGCGGACGACCTTGCTGCTGTCGAGGAGCGACTTCAGGTAGCCGCGCGCGAGTGTGAGGTCGAGGATGTTCCGCTCGTACGACTCCTCGGCGAGCAAGAACTCCTTCTCGAGCGACTGCATCTCGCTCTCCATGCGCGCGAGATCCTCGGGCTTGACGCCCGGAGCCTGCTTGGCTCGCTCGGGCTCGACGAGCAGGTCCTTTTTGGTGGCGATGACGAGCGCCTGCGCGTAGGTCGATGTGTAGGTGGCCGCGGCGACCATCAGCTCCGCCATCTCGATCTGCCGCATCGGCTTCACCCGCTTGAACTCGCGCAGCGCCAGGAGGGCGACCGGCTTGTCCTTGAGGAGGTCGACCGCCTCCTTGCAGATCCCCTTCAGCATGGTGCGATTCTGCTGCACGGTCTGGACGCTCAACCCGAGCGTCGCGGCGATGCGCTCCGTGGGGACGCCCGCGTCGAGCGCCTTGAGGATCATCCGGTTCGCTTGGATCGGCGCGACGCGGTTGACCTTGTGGTTGTAGGTGTACGCCTCGTCGTCGACGGCCACGAGGCACTGCACCTCGTCGATCCCCAGTTCGCGCAGCGCGTGGACGCGCGCATTCCCGTCGAGGAGGAGGTACCTGCCGCCGCCGTCCTTCGGGCGGAAGACGATCGGCGGCTCGATGATGCCCAGCTCCCTGATCGAGGCGACGATCTGGATGTACTTGTTCGAGTGCTTGCCTCCCTCCTCGAGCTGCTTGGTCACGAGAATCTCGTCGAGCTTGAGCGTCACGCCCTCCAGCTCGAACCCGGTCCTGATCGGCTTCTTCATTTCTTCATCGCCTCCGCCAGGTGCCGCGGCACCTCGGCCAACTTCTCGGCGCGCAGCACGGTCACGAACTGCTGGTCGTCGAACAGCTCGCGGAGCGCCGAGGTGATGAACGTGAGCTGCCGCTCGCAGATCCGCGCCTTCTTCACCAGCACCGCCTGCCTCTCCGTCTGCCGCCGGTACTCGCGCACGAGGTCGTTCGCCGACGGCACGCGACGCTGCTCGCGGGTGGACCGCAGCTCCTTGCCGCGAGCCCGCCGCAGCTCCATGAGGCGCCGCGCCTTGATGAGCGCCTTGCCACGCAGCTTCCCCGTCTCGTACGCCTCGGCCAGGCTCCGCTGGAGCGCAGCGTCGTCGAGCGAGGCGATCTGGGCAGCGACCGTGATCGGGATCTCGTGCCGCTCCACCGCCTCGACGAGGCGCTCCTCGCCCTTCTCGAAGAGGCGCAGCAGGCCGGTGACGTACACCTCGGAGAGGTCGACCTTGGCGGCGATCTCCGACGGGCCGTAGCCGCGCTCCTTGAGCGCGACGATCTCCCGCGCCATCTCCAGCGTCGGGTGGGAGCGCCGCGCGAGGTTCTCGACCAGGCTCATCAGGTAGCGATCCTCGACGGACACGTCGACCACGACCGCGGGCACCTCGGTCTGCTCGAGCGCCGCGAACGCCTCGAGCCGGCCCTGGCCGCAAACGAGGTCGTAGCCCTCCTCGCCGCCCCCCCGCCGGCTCACCGTGATCGGCTTCTTCAACCCGAGGTTGGAGATGCTGCCGACGATCTCCTGAAACTTGTGCTTGTTGCGGACGCGATGGTTGATGACGCGGATCTTCGAGATCGGGATCATTTCGACGTTCATGCAGCCTCCGCGACGGAGACCAGCTCCGCCATCGAGTACAGGTAGTCGAGCGAGTCGAACCGGAACATGTCGAGGTAGACGCCGTTCTCTTCCCGGATGCGCACGGCGCCCGAGCGCACGTCCAGCGACGGGAAGAGGTAGTAGTCGAGCGCCGCCTCGTTGGTGGCGTTCATGCGCACCGCGACGGTGAGGTCGGGCTTGAGGCCGGCGTCGAAGCGCACCACCCAGCGGTGCGCGCCGCCAGTCGTGAGGCAGCAGCGGGCCACGACGATCGACACCGCGAGCATCGCGTTCACGGTGATGAGGTCGGTGGTCGGGTCGCGCGTGACCCGGCCTCCGACCCGCTCGATGGCGCGCACCGTCGCCTCGACGATCTCCGGATGCAGGCGCCGGAGCCGCTGGTTCACCTCGATGTAGCGGTAGTCGCGGCCCGACGCGTACCCGATGAGCTGGTAGGCGCGGACGAGGCTGCCGAAGCGGTGCGAGTAGACCGCGCTCGACGGCATGTCGTCGGTCTCGTCGATCAGGACGCCGCTCAGGCGCCCCTGCCGCTCGGCGAGCGTCCTCAGCAGGGTGAGCAGCTCCTCGTCGCTCAGGCGCCGGTGGCGCTCGAGGATGATGCCGCGGGCGGCGAGGAACTCCTGGCCTCCGATGATCGCGTCGAAGGCGCCGTCATGGCGGACCCAGCTCTCTGGCGGGTTGCGCACGCGCTCGGTCTTCAACTTGAACGAGACGCGGTTGTAGACGTTGTTGCCGAGGTACTTCTCGTTGGTGAGGATCTCGTGGACGATCCCCCGCGTCCACGCGCGCCCGCCCTCACCGAGGATGCCGGTGTGGTTTAGCTCGTTGGCGATCTCGCGCTCGGTGCGCTGCTCCTCGGTGAAGAGACGGTAGATGCGGCGAACCACGGTCAGCTCGTCGGGCGGCCCCGGCACGAGGACGACGCGGTCGGTCTGGATGCTCTTGTGCTCACCTCGTGCGAGGTGCCCCTTCGGCTTGCCGGTGTGGTCGATCAGCAGCCGCCGGAGCCCGTAACCGGGGGTTCCACCCTGCCGGTAGCCCATCTCGATCAGCCGGCACTGGCCACGGAAGACCTTCGCCGACAGCTCGCGGCTGTACTCGCCGGCCATCATGCGCTTCACGCCCTTGAAGAGGTTCGAGACGGGCGTGCCGTCGTTCTCGAACTGCTCCGCGCAGTAGAGCACGCGGATGCCGGCGCGGCGGCAGAGGTACTCGTAGTGGCCGCTCTCGTCAGCGTCCTGAAAGCGCCCCCACCGGCTGATGTCGTAGACGAGGATGACGCTGAAGTCGGCGGCGCCGCTCTGGACGACCCGGATCAGCTCCTGAAGCGCCTTGCGCCCATCGAGTCGGAGCCCGCTTTTCCCCGCGTCGGTGAAGGTGCGCACGATGACCATGCCGTGTCGGCGGGCGTACTCGGCGATGGCGGCTGACTGGTTCTCCGTCGAGTACTGCTGGTGCTCGGTGGACATGCGGACGTACTGAGCCGCGAGGATGGTTTGCGTCATGGACTCGCTCATCGGATCGACCGATGGCACCGATACCGCCGACCTCGACGGGGCAGAAGGACAGATCACGTCAAGCCGACCACTTTGACTTGAGGTGATCTGATGAGTGCCGTCGGAGAGATCGGGAGGAGGGTCCGCGAGCAGCGGAAGCTGGTGGGGTTCTCGCAGGCGCGGCTGGCCGAGAAGCTCGGCGTGTCGAACGAGACCGTGAGCCGCCTGGAGACGGGCAGGTGCACGCCGTCGTTGCGCACCATCGAGGAGATCGCGCGCGCCCTGCGCGTCGACCTCGTCGATCTCTTCCGGGTGCGGCCCGAGCCGACACCGCACGACGAAGCGCTCGACCAGCTCGTCTGGCTCATGCGCCGCCGGAGCGTCCCGGAGGTGCACTTCGTGGTCGACCTGGTGACGCGGATCTTCGAGCACATGCGGCTCCACCCACTCGCCGACGGCAAAAAAGAGAAGCGGGGCCCGTGAGGGCGCCCCGCTCTCGCTACATCGCGCTGACCATGCGGTCGATCACCGTCGGCGGGCGGCGCTGGTGCAGGTCGACGCCCGCGCGCGCCGCCAGCTCCTCGCCGAGGCGGTTCGTCCGCGTGAACACCGTCGAGAGGCACTTGCCCACCGTCGCCGCGGTCTCCTCGAGCGAGTAGCCCGCGGCGCGCGACGCGAGCATCTCGCGGTCTTCCTCGTCGAGCCCGTCGAGCCACCGCTCGAGGTCGAGCGCGCTGTCGAGCTTGCGCACCGGGCTCGCGCTCATCGCCACCGCGAGGCCGATCAGCGCGAGGTCGCCCTCCTCGGGCAGCTCGTCGTCGTCGTGGGGGATGCCGTCGAGGTGGAGGATTCGCACCTTGCCGTCACGGAAGTTCCTCCAGTCCAGCGGGCAGTCGCGGTGGCGCCCGCCGACGAAGTGGCGGTTTGCGTCGGTGGCGCGGAGCTTCGCATAGTGGACGAGGATGGCGTCGGGGAGCAGCTTGCCCTTGTCGAGGGCGTAGTGCCGGTACGCCGCCCACGTCTGAGCGACGGTGTCCTGCAGTCGCTCCTCCCCGACCTCGACGGGCAGAAAGCGCAGGATGGGCTTGAAGGCGCCGCGCCTGACGAGCGCGTCGAAGTGGCGGCGGAGCTGGTTCTCGTCGATGGGGGGAGCGAGCTGGGCCATGTCCGACCTCCATGCCGGGCGCGCGCAGGAGGCCCCTCTCGGTGGCCCGCCTGGCGCGTAGTGCTGCGCCAGCGGGCGCGTTGGCCCCGACGACCATCGCCGGGACCACGGACCTGAGCGCCACCGCCGACCTTCTTCGGTCTGCAGTGGCGGTCCGCTCCTACCTTTTACCGTCGCTGAACTCGGAGTTCTGGTTCAGGCACCGACGGCGTATGATCGAGGTGTTGATTCCGAGCGAAAAAGGTCACCGGCCGGTGGCGGCCTCGCTGAAGAGCCCCCTCGCGGCGGACCCGTCGCGCGCGGGTGGGGTCTCGCCGCCGGCGAAGCTCGCATGGAGGGAGCAGCAGGCGATCGTCGGGCTCGTCGACGGCGACGATGGCGAGTTGCAAGCATGGGCTTCGCGCACAGTCGCTGGCCTCACGTCGTCCGACCGCCACGCGGCTCGGCTCGCGTTGTTAGCCCAGGCTATCGCGGCGCAGCACCTGCGAATGAACGAGTACCAGAAGCAGCTCGACGAGCGCGTTTGCGCAGGCGACCGGGAGGGCTCGGCCATGTTCTCCAAGCTCCTCGACGGCGCCGTGCGTCGGCTCGTCGCGCTCTGCACGGAACATCGCGCCAGCTCGTCGCTGGGCCAGCGCTCGACGCTGATCGCGGTTGCGCACGCCGACGCCGTCAACGTCGAGGCCGCCGAGTAGATGCCCTACCGCGACACCTGCGCGATCATCTCCATCCGGGCGCTGCGGGCGAAGTTCAAACCGCAGAGGTTCCGTAACCTCCGGTCGGTCCGCTTGAGCCATGGCGCCGCGGTGGTCACGCTGGAGATCGTCCGCGCCCCTGGCCCTGGGTGCGTCTCGGAGCGCGTGTGGCTACGGGCTCCCTGCTGCGGGCGCCTGTGCTCCTCGATCGCCTTCTCGCCGCTTTCTCCCGTTGGGAGCTGCGCCGTCGGCTGCGTCAAGTGCGTCGGCGTCCGCTCGCGCAATCGTCGCCTGCCGTCGGGGTACGCGAGAGCCCCCTTCGTCGGCGACGTCCTCACCTCGACAGCCAGTTGATTCCGTCGTCCGGTCCGTCCCCCTGCGCTCTTCCTCTTGAAACAAGAAAAGAGACGGGACGGGTGTGCGCTGGAGCAACACCCTTGTTGCGCCAACGCGACATCCCTTGGCGGTGGGCTCGTGTTCGTGCAAGCGTCAGCCCGTGCCCCGAAAACGACCTCCGGCGAGCTGGCGCAGACCACGACCGGACTCGCGGCAGATCGTCGTGAAGGTGCCGAAGGACCAGCTCGCCGCCGTCGAGGACGCCCTGCTCTCGGAGGAGGTCCTCGCGTACGCGCGGACGCACGCTCGGGAGATCGAGCTGAGCCGCCACGAATGGTGCGGACGGCCGAAGGCGCTCCGGTGCTTTCTCGACCTTCGAGGGCGCGCCGAGGAGATCCTTGAGCCGCTGGAGGGCGACCGCACCTGCGCGCCGGCCGTGCGCCACCTGCTGCACGCGATGTTTGTGCGGCCAGACGTGCTGATGGTGCGCCCCGACGAGGAGGGCGCCTTCGGAGTCCGCTGGCTTCAGGAGCTTCCCGTGCCGAAGACCGTGCGAGCCGGGCTGCGCGCGATTCTGCGCGCGATGGCGCTGGTGTCCTTCGACGTACTTGCGCTCGACGTCGGGGTCGACGGAGAGCGCGTTGATCTCAGCGTGCCTATCGCAGTGCTCAAGCGCGTGGCATCACGCCTCCGACAGGTGGTGACGAGCGGTGGGAGCGCTGCAGTGGGGTGGCCGCCAGCGGGACGAGTCGACGACCTCGAGCGAGGCGTCTCGGCTGCCGAAGAGGTCGCGCGCCAGCTCGGCGCCCAACGCTCCCACACGCTCGATGAGCGGTTGATGATCCTCACCGCCGCTGGGGTATCGCCGATGAGGCTCATCACCGAGTACCTTGTCGAGGTCGGCTACCCGAGGAAGCGGGTGGCAGAGAGCGTCCTCAACACGCGCACGCACCGACTGCGCTCGAAGGGGTTTGAGCAGCCCATTTCTCCGACGGCACGCAACAGGACGCGCCGCGTGACTGGGCGCGGGGACATACCTCTCAGGACGGCAAAAACGTAGGTTTCGACAGGGGGACAGAAGCCGCGCTACCGGTCGTGCGTGATGCTCGACCGACGCACTTCGACCGTCGCGCTCCGCCGTCTGCGGGCCGTGCTCTGCCTGCGCGGGGAGACCATCCTCGGCCTCGCGCGCCGACTCTCCGTCTCTGACGCGCATCTGCGCGCCGTCATGCTCGGCGAGCGCTGCGCATCGGCGCGGCTGCGGGAGGCGCTCGTCGCCGAGCTGGGGCGGCGCGCGTGGGCCTTCGTGCGCGGCTCGGTGAACGTGCTCTCGGCGGGCTGAACGACGACGGCGCGGGAGCCACGCCCCGCCCGCGCCGACGGCCAAGACGACGCGGGCGGGACCAGAGGAGAAGCGACATGAATGTACCAGCCAAGCAAGTGAAGAACAAGGAGAGCGCCGCCCCGCCCCCACCGGCGGATCGCACCACGGCAGCGCCAAGCGACGAGGTGAAACGGGATGA
>JAJXSP010000023.1:20822-23403 GCA_021784515.1 Myxococcales bacterium
CCCGTGGGGTGCTCAGCGATCCCTTCGACCCGCGGCGCTTCCAACTGGCGCAGGACTACTCGACGCTTGTGGGTGGCACCAAGGATCTGACCCGCGTCCCCGTCGGACGGCCCGACAAGCAGGTCTGGCTGCGCGTCCACCCGGACCTCGATCACATGATCGACGTCGCGGTTCTCGACGTGAAGAGCGACGGTGACATCTATCTGGTCGACCCGACGTTGGCGCTCGCGCTGCCGAACGAGGTGGCGGCGAAGCGCCTGTTCCAGTACGTCACACGCCAGGGCGACGTCGGGATCTGGCCGGTGAAGCTGCCCGACAGCGAGGGCAAGCTCGACCCGTGGAGCGAGTCGGCGCTGGTCGCCGTCGAAAAGGCGAAGAAGCGCTGGGTCCGCGTGGTCTCGAACCGCCGCCTCGGCTGCTATGAGGTGATGCTCTCGAGCGCGGACCTCGGCGAGCCCAACTTCGGGACGCTGTCGCTGCGCGACCTCCTCGAGATCGCCTTCCGCGGCCGCGTGATCGACTCGGCCGAGCACCCCGTCCTCCGCCGCCTGCGCGGCGAGGTGTAGCGGTGTTCGTCGGGGCCCACACCTTGCCGCCGCCGCTCGCGGCGTTCCGCGAGGTGTGGGCCATCGACTTCGAGTTCCGGGCCCCCGACGGCGAGCGTCCATTCGTAATTTGCATGGTAGCGCGTGAGCTTCGAACGGGTCGAACCCTTCGGATCTGGGAGGACGACCTACTCCGGTCGCGCGAACCGCCGTTCGCCATCGGTGGCGACGTCCTCTTCGTTGCCTACTACGCCTCCGCAGAAATGGGGTGCTTCCTTCAGCTCGGGTGGCCACCGCCGGCGCGGGTCCTCGATCTCTTCACCGAGTTCCGCAACCTGACCAACGGCATCGCCTTGCCCACCGTCGGCGGCAAGGTCAACAGCCTCCTCTGCGCGCTCTCCTACTTCGGCGTCCCCGGCATCGCCTTCGAGGAGAAGGAAGAGATGCGGCACCTCGCGCTGCGCGGCGGCCCGTGGACCGCCGCCGAGCGGGCCGCGCTGCTCGCGTACTGCGAGACCGACGTGGACGCCCTCGCGACGCTGCTCCCCAAGATGCTGCCGCACATCCACGTCCCCTTTGCGCTGCACCGCGGTCGCTACATGACCGCGGCGGCGAGGATGGAGCGCGAAGGTGTTCCCGTCGACGTGGGCGCGCTCTCCATCCTGCGTCGCCACTGGCCGGTCGTCCGTGAGCGCCTCGTCGCTGCGGTCGATGTCGACTACCACGTCTACGAGGGCACGACCTTCAAGGCCAATCGGTTTGAACCGTGGTGCGCTGCCCGCGGGATCGTGTGGCCTCGCCTCGAGTCGGGCGCCCTCGCCCTCGACAGCGAGACGTTCGCAGACATGGCGAAGATCTTCCCTTCGCTGGCGCCGCTCGCCGACCTCCGTCACACGATGTCGGCGTTACGGCTCGAATCGCTCTCCGTCGGTGCAGACGGACGCAACCGCTGCCTGCTTTCGGCGTTCGCTGCGAAGACGGGGCGCAACCAACCATCCAACTCGAAGTTCATCTTCGGGCCGAGCAAGTGGTGGCGCTCGCTCATCAAGCCTCCGCTGGGCTACGCAATCGCGTACATCGACTGGGAACAGCAGGAGATCGGCATCGCCGCCAGCCTGAGCGGCGACGAGGCGATGATGGCCGCGTACCGGTCGGCCGACTTCTACCTCTCGACGGCGAAGAAGGCGGGGGCCGCCCCCGACCACGCCACGAAGACCTCGCACAAGAAGATCCGGGACCAGTTCAAGAGCGTCTGCCTCGGGGTCCTCTACGGTCTGTGGATCTTTGGGCTCGCGCAGCGCATCGGCGACACCGCGGCGCGGGCGCGCGAGCTACTCGAGATGCACCAGCGGACGTACCCGCGCTTCTGGGCGTGGTCCGAGGCGGCCGTCGACCACGCGCTGCTTTTCGGCCATCTCGACACGGTCTTCGGTTGGCGCGTGCGCCCGGGTGGCGGGAGCAGCAAGCGCCGGCCGCGCCGTTCGAGCGTCGCCGACCACTCGGGGCCGAGGAACGAGCCGATCTTCAATCCGCGATCGCTGCGCAACTTCCCCGTGCAAGCGAACGGCGCTGAGATGATGCGCTACGCCGCCATCTTGGCGACGGAGCGCGGCGTGCCGGTGTGCGCGCCCGTCCACGACGCGTTCATCATCATGGCGCCGCTCGACGAGATCGACGCTGCGGTGGCGGCGATGAAGGGGGCGATGGCCGAGGCGAGCCGGATCGTCCTCGGCGGCTTTGAACTGCGCGCGGACGCGAAGGTCGTCAGGTGCCCCGACCGCTACGTCGACGAGCGCGGCGGCAAGATGTGGAACACGATCTGGCGCCTGGTCGGGGAGTTGGACCCGTCGGTGGGTGACGGCTATCTCGTGCCCGAGGGAGAGAGGTAGACGGTGGCGTCGACCCTCGACCTCGAAAAGCTCCGCCTTCGTGCGGTCAACCTCCCGGGCCCCGCTACCACGAGCCGTCGTCGCGCGGGCCAGTTTCTCAAGGGACCGATCCCAATTCCGTGGCTCGCGGCTGCTGCACGTTTGCCA
>JAJXSP010000024.1 GCA_021784515.1 Myxococcales bacterium
TGCGCCGCGGCGGGGTGCGGGGACGGCGTGAAGAACGGCGACGAGAGCGACGTCGACTGCGGCGGCTCGTGCGGCCAGTGCGCTCCGGGCAAGGGGTGTGCGCTCAACCAGGACTGCACGAGCCTCCTCTGCAAGAGCGGCGCGTGCACCGCCCCGAGCTGCTCGGACCAGACGAAGAACGAGGGCGAGAGCGACGTCGACTGCGGCGGCCCCTGCGCGGGCTGCGGGGTGGGCGCGGCGTGCAACGGCAACGCCGACTGCCAAAGCGGCGTGTGCACGAACGGCCGGTGCATCGCGCCGACCTGCATGGACGGCGTGAAGAACGGCGCCGAGACCGACGTCGACTGCGGCGGCGGCACCTGCGGAAAGTGCGGCGGCAACAAGGCGTGCAAGGTGAACGCGGACTGCATCAGCGCCTCGTGCGGCGGCAACCGCTGCGCGACGCTGCTCGGGTTCCAGGCCACGGTGAACTACCCCGTCGGCGTCAACCCCTACGCGCTCGCCACCGGCGACCTCGACGGCGACAAAAAGCTCGACCTCCTCGTCGGGAACAACGGCAACAACAACCTCTACGAGATGGCCGGCGCCGGCGACGCGACCTTCGCCATGCCCGCCCCGCTGGCGCTGAACCAGGGCCCCTACGCGCTGGCGCTGGGCGACGTCAACGGCGACGGTGCGCTCGACGCGTTGATGGTCACCTCGCAGAACTACCTCGGCGTGCTGCTGAACACGGGGATGGGCGGAGTGCTCGGGTCGCCGACCTACGTCGCGGTCGGCGGCGGCCCATCGGGCGTGGCGCTCGGCGACGTGAACGGCGACGGCAAGCCCGACGCCGTGGTGTCCAACTCCGGCGGCCCGTCGGTGTCGGTGCTCCTCAACAACGGCAACGGCGGCTTCCAGCTGGGAGCGAGCTACATCGTCGGGCCGAACCCGCGCGGCGTTCTGCTGGTGGACCTCGACGGCGACGGCCACCTCGACATCGCCACGCCGAACCAGAACGCCAACAACGTGAGCGTGCTCCTCGGCCTCGGCAACGGCGCGTTCGCCTTGCCGGCGACGAACTGGCCCGCCGGCAACCAGCCGACCGGCCTCGCCGCCGGCGACCTCAACGGCGACGGCAAGCTCGATCTCGTGGTGGCCGACTTCAACGGCAATGCGGTGAGCATGCTCGCCGGCAAGGGTGGCGGTGCGTTCGGGGCGCCGGTCGCCTTCGCCGCCGGCGGCAACAACCCGCTCACCGTCGCCCTCGCCGACTTCGACGGCGACGGCAAGCTCGACGTCGCGTGCGCGAACTACAACTCGAACAGCGTGAGCGTGCTGCTGAACCAGGGCGGCGGCGTGCTCCAGGCGGCCTCGGTCTTCGCCGTCGGCGGCGCGCCCTACATGCTGGTCGCCGCCGACTTCAACGGCGACGGCCGGCCGGAGATCGCCACCACCAACGTCTACGGCAAAAGCGTCAGCCTCCTCGTGAACAGCTCGCAGTAGCCTCCCGCCCGCCGCCGCCGCCCTCGTGCCTCGCATCCGCCTCGACGACCTGAACCGCCCGCAGCGCGAGGCGGTCACCACCGTCGAGGGGCCCGTGCTGGTGCTCGCCGGCGCCGGCTCGGGCAAGACGCGCGTCATCACCTACCGCGTCGCCCACCTCCTCGACCAGGGCGTCGCGCCCGAGGAGGTGCTCGCCGTCTCGTTCACCAACAAGGCCGCCAACGAGATGCGCGAGCGCGTGGAGAAGCTCGTCGGACCGCTGGCGGCGAAGAAGCTCACGCTGTGCACCTTCCACGCGCTCGGGCTGCAGATCCTGAAGCGCGAGAAGGCGGCGCTCGGCTTCCCGTCGGGCTTCACGATCTATGATGCGTCCGACCAGCTCGGCGTGGTGCGCGAGGCGCTGCGGCAGGTGCAGCTCGACGACCGCCGCTTCGACCCGAAGGCGATCCTCTTCCGCATCTCGCGCGCCAAGAACGCCTTCATCGGCCCCGATGAGCTGCCCGACGCCGAGGGCGACTACGACCGCATCACGCGCACCATCTACCCGCGCTACCAGGCGGCGCTGCGCGGCTTCCACGCGCTCGACTTCGACGACCTGATCGTCGAGACGGCGCGCCTGCTCGACCGCGACGAGGCGGCCCGCGCGCGCTGGCAGGCGCGCTACCGCTACGTGATGGTGGACGAGTACCAGGACACCAACCGCACCCAGCTCCACCTCGTGCGGCACCTTGTTGCATTGCACAACAACCTGTGCGTGGTGGGCGACGACGACCAGTCGATCTACGCGTGGCGCGGCGCCGAGTCGGGCAACATCCTCGACTTCGAGCGCCACTTCCCGGGCGCGAAACGGATCACGCTCGACGAGAACTACCGCTCCACGCCGATGATCCTCGACGCCGCGAACGCGGTGATCGCCCACAACGCGAAGCGCCACCCGAAGAAGCTCTTCACCGCGCGCCCGACGGGCGACAAGCTGCAGATCGTCGTCGCGCCCGACCCCGAGGCCGAGGCGCGCTTCGTGGCCGAGGAGATCGACCTTTTGCGCGAGCGGCGCGGCTACAAGCCGGCGGACTGCGCCGTCCTCTACCGCTCCAACGTGCAGTCGCGGCCGTTCGAGGAGGCGCTGCGGGCGCAGCGGATCTCCTACCGCGTGATCGGCGGCCAGGCCTTCTACGATCGCAAGGAGGTGAAGGACGCCATCGCCTACCTCCGGGCGGCGCTCCACCCGCGCGACGAGATCTCGCTGCGTCGCATCATCAACTACCCGGCGCGCGGCATCGGCGAGACCACGCTCGAGCGGCTCACCGAGCGCGCGCACGAGCGCGACATGGGGCTGTGGGAGGTGCTGCGGCACGCCGATCTCGCCCCGGGACTGACGCCGAAGGCGCGCGAGGCGGTGGCCGGCTTCGTGGCGCTGCTCGACCAGCACCGGCCGGCGCTCGACGGCGGGCGCAACGTGGCGCAGGCCGCGCGCGCGTTGTGCAATGCAGCAGGGCTGCCCGACGACCTCCGCGCCGGCGCGCCCTCGCCCGCGGCGGCGCAGCGCCGGATCGACAACCTGGAGGGCTTCTACGGCGCGCTCGACGGGTGGGAGCAGCGGAGCGTCTCCGGCGAGGGCCGCAAGCTGGTCAACTACCTCCAGCTGCTCACTCTGTCCACCTCGGACGACGACGACGAGGAGGGCGATCGCGCGGGCTCGGTGGCGACGCTGGTGACGCTGCACGGCGCCAAGGGGCTCGAGTTCCCGGTGGTGTTCCTCGTCGGGCTCGAGGAGGAGCTGCTGCCGCACAAGCGCACGCTCTACCCGCAGGGGCCCGACGTGGTGGACGACTCGGTGGACGTCAGCGAGGAGCGGCGGCTGATGTACGTCGGGATCACGCGGGCGCGGGAGCGGCTTTATTTGCTGCGTTGCCGCGAACGGGCCGGCCGCGACCCGCGCGCCCGCGCGCAGCGCCGCATCCCGAGCCGCTTCCTCGACGAGGTGCCGCGCGCGCTGTGCGAGGAGCGCGACCTCGAGGTGGCGACGCAGCTCGACCCGGCGGAGGAGGAGGCATTCGCGCGCTCGATGCTCGAGCGGCTTCGCAAGTTGACCGAATGAGCGGGGTCGCGGAGGCGGGGGAAGCAGCGACCCCGGAGCGGAGCGACCTGGGCCTGCGCACGGATGGGACCCCCGCTTCGCTGCCCCATCCGTGCTCGGCCCCTCCCGCCGGAGCGACGGAGCGGGGCCACGATCAGCTGTGCTACCCTCGGCCGCTCATGGGTTACTTCAAGCACGCCTCCGCCGTAGTGGACGACGGGGCGGAGATCGGCGATGGCACGAAGGTCTGGCACTTCTGCCACGTGTCGTCGGGCGCGCGGATCGGGGCGCGGTGCGTGCTGGGGCAGAACGTGTACGTCGCCTCCACCGCGGTGCTCGGCAACGGCGTGAAGGTGCAGAACAACGTGTCGATCTACGACGGCGTCACCGTCGAGGACTTCGCCTTCCTCGGGCCGAGCGCGGTCTTCACCAACGTGCACAACCCGCGCTCCGAGATCGAGCGCAAGGACGAGTACCGGCCCACGCGCGTCGGGCGCGGCGTCACCATCGGCGCCAACGCGACCATCGTGTGCGGCCACGACATCGGCGACTACGCGTTCATCGGAGCGGGCGCGGTGGTGACGGCCGACGTGCCGGACTACGCGCTCGTCATCGGCGTCCCGGCCCGGCAGATCGGGTGGATGTGCCGGTGCGGCGTGCGCCTCGAAGTGGAGGGGCCCACCGCATACTGCGCGGCGTGCGGCCGCGCGTACCGGGCGAGCCGGGGCGCGCTGTGCGAGGCCTAGCGATCACAGCGCTCGTCGCCGCGGGGTGCGCGCACGCGCCACCGGCGGTGGTGAGCGGCCCCGAGGTCGAGGTGGCGCACGACGACGGCCGCCCGACGGAGCGGCCGCTCACGCCCGACAAGACCTTCGAGCTCCTGGTGCGCTTCGACCCGCGGATGACGGGCTGGAAGCCCGACCGCCTGCGCTTCCAGCTGGCGCAGCCGGGGCGCCTCGCCTTCGCCATCTACCGCGTCGACGCCGAGGGGCGTCCCGGCGAGGAGGTGAAGACCATCGAACGCGACTACGGCCCCGAGATGGTCTCCGCCGGCAGCGACGGCAAGTGGGTGACCGAGAGCCTCGCCGATGTTGCAACGCAGCATGGCCCGGTCTTCATCGGCATCTACAGCCCGGAGAAGCAAGGGGACCCTCGGCTGTGGGCCACCTCGAACGACAGCGGCGAGGTGTTCCAGCGCGAGGCCGATCCGTCGCTGCCGCTCGACGCGCTGCGCGTGCGGCGGACCCCGAAGCTCCGCGTGATCGTCATCCCATCCCCCTGAGCCGCGCGCGCCCGGGCGCGTTGGCATCGCCGGTTGCCGTCGCTTACAATCGATCGCGCAGCCCGCATGACCATCGTGGACAGCGCGAATGGCTGAGTGGATCGACCGGGCCGAGGTGGCCCACTGATGAACGCCCGGCCTCGCCGCGACCCTCCGCGGCTCACCCGGGCGCCGGCCGCATGCCGGGGGAGAGACGACGACATGAGTTATCGCAACGGCTTTAGCAGGGAGGTCCTCGGCTCGTAGCGGTCGGGCAATCCCTGGCTGAGCCGGAAGGGGTCACGCCGAGCTGGCGTGGCCCCTTTCTTTATCCGGACGCGGCGCGATCAGAAGCTGCGACGGATCTTCATGAAGGCCTCGATCGGGTCGAAGCCGAGCGCCGCGAAGGGCGACATCGCCCGGGCGGTGTCCTTCACCGCCTGCGGCACGAAGCGGCCGAACAGCGACGAGGCGATCTGCGCCACGCCGGCCACCGCGCCGGCGCCGGTGAGCGCGACCACCCACGGCGGCGCGGGGTCGATCACCGCACGCCCGAGCGCCACCTGCGTTGCCAGCGCGCCCGGCTCCGGCCCGACGATCTCGCGCCACGCATCGAGGGTGGCGAAGAGCGCCGCGTGGGGCCGCGCCACCTTCGACTCGAGCGCCATCAAGAGCTCCTTGTGGCGCCCGCCGCGGAAGTCGGGGGCGCGCACGCCGAGCGCCGCGTGGGTGGTGACGCGCACCGCGTCACCGCCCTGCTTGGCGATGATCAGCGAGCACCAGGGGTCGCCGCGCGAAGAATCGAAGAGGAACAGGGCGATCGAGCGGTCGTCGGGGACGAGGGTGTCGAAGGTCTTTTGCAGTGCAGCATAGGAGGGGACCGGCAGCAGGCCGAGCACGTCGGGGTCCACGTGCACGCCGCGCCCCAGCTCGGCGCGGCCGGCCCGCGACGCCTCGAGGAGCTGGGCGGCGAGGTCGTCCCCGGCGAGCAGCCGCCGGTCGATCACCGCGGCGATCCGATCGAGCGCGTCGTCCTCGACGGCGAAGGCGATCGGCGCGCCGACCGTGCGGCGGTGGCGGCCGAGCGAGAAGGTGCCCGACCAGGGGAAGTCCTTCGGGTCGAGCCTTCCTGTGCCGGGGCGGAGCGCCTTTACGCACTGACCCTTCTCGATGAACAGCACCAGCGGCATCG
This sequence comes from Myxococcales bacterium, assembly GCA_021784515.1. GTDB lineage: Bacteria > Myxococcota_A > Polyangia > Palsa-1104 > SHYY01 > SHYY01. Next base: position 6,016 of record JAJXSP010000024.1, read on the forward strand.
GCGACTGGCTGCGCGCGGAGGCCGGCGCGCCCGGCCGCGGCGGCGCGAGCAGGTGGTGCACGCGGCGCCACGCCGTCGGGTCGAGGTGATCGAAGCGGATGTGGGGCGAGATCACGCGGACCTTTCTACGCGACGCGCAGCATGCGCACGCCGAAGGGGGCGAGCGGGATGGCGGGCGAGGCGCCGGAGAAGCGCTCGCCGGTCAGCACGTCCTCGAGATCGAGGGCGCGGTCGAGCACCACCGTCGCGGTGTGCGGGCGGTCGCTGCGCGTGCCGACGAAGAGGAACGTCGGCGCGCCGTCGCTGCGCTGGTGGAGCGTCACGTCGACGTCGGGCTCCTTGGCGGCCGCCGTGCCCCCGAGGCCGGCCGCGGCGACGAGCTTTCCGATCGCCTCGCCGAGAGCCGCCGGATCGGCGAGCGCCGCGGCGTCGAAGGCGTCGCCGGGCAGCGCGTGGTCGACGGCGGCGAAGGCGTCGTCGAGGCGCGGGCGCCGCGGACCGGTGAGGAGGCGGCCGCCGCCCGCGACGAAGGCGCGCAGGCGGGAGGCCAGCCCGGCGTCGAGGAAGTCGTAGCTGGCGACGATCAGCGCGCGCCGCTGCTGCAATGCAGCAAGAGAGGCGCTCGCGTCGATGATCACGTAGGGCACGTGCGCCCGGTCGAGCGTGGAGAGCACCGCCCGCCGCCAGCGCTGCTGCTCGAGCTGCACCGGACCCTCGAGCCCGAAGCTCTCCTCGCGCGCGGTCGCCTCCTCGTCGAGGCCGAGCCACTCGCCGATCGCCGGACCGATCGGCCCGAGGTGCGACGAGGCGAGCGCGAGGCGCCCGTAGCCGCGCGGCACGATCACGCCGACCGGGGCACGCCGCTCGAGCGCGCCCCACGGCGATTGTGCGATCGCAGCATTCACGCGGCGGAGCGCCTCGGCGACGGGTCCGGGGCGCAGCTCGCCCTCCTCGCTCACCGGCGCGCCGTACCAGCGATCGCGCTCCACCGTCATGTAGGCGTTGTAGCCGGCCACGCCGTGCATCAGCGCGTTGAGCAGCGTGCGCGTGGCGTCCTCGTCGGTGAACGGGGGGCCCCAGGGGAAGCCGCCCACGCCGAGCTCGGGCGCGTAGGGGAGGCGCGAGGTGCCGGCGAGGTAGAGCGCGCGGCGGCGCACCGCGTCGTACTGGCGGCGGAAGTGGTAGAGGTCGATCCCCGCCACGTCGAGGACGCGCTCGGCCTCCGCGACGTCGTACACGCCCGGCTCGGTCGGCGGGAAGTTGTGGGTGCGCGGCACGCCGCGTAGGCCGGCCTCGTCGAGGAGCGCGCCGAGGGTGTGAAGGTGCGCGGCGATCCGGCGCTCGCGGAACCCGAGCCAGGCGAGCTGGAGCGCGAGCGCCGCGGGCGTGCTGCCGTCGAAGCGCCGCGGCGGCTCGACGCCCCCCGACTCCTCGCGCCACGCGGCGAGCGCCTCCTCGTGGTAGTCGGCGTCGAAGGCGCCCGAGCGGAAAAACCACGCGTGCTCGTTGTCCACCTGCAGCGCGACGACGGGCCCGGCGGGGAAGAGGCGCGGCGCGACGATCTCGGCCACCGCGGCGTACCAGCCCTTCACCTCGTCGAGGAAGACGCGCGAGGCGTACGACGGTACCGGGAAGGCGCGCGGCGGGGCGACCAGGACGGCGGGCGTGCCGCGGGCGGTGCGCGCCTGCATGCGCGGGTCGGAGAGCACGCGCTGGGGCATGCCGAACCAGGCCAGCTCGGCGTTGATGTGCGGCCCCGGGCGCACCAGCGCGCGCAGCCCCACCGCCGCCGCCTCGTCGAGGAACGCGCCGAGGTCGCGCTGCCCGCTCCAGTCGAACGCTCCCGCGCGCAGCTCGTGCACGCCCCACGGCACGTACGTCTCGACGATGGGAAAGCCGAGCGCCTTCACGGCCTCGAGGCAGGCGCGCCACCGCCGGCGCGGCACCCGGAAGTAATGCATCGCGCCCGACACGAGCGGGAGCTCTTCGCCCCTGAGGCGGAGGCCGCGGGACGAGAGCGTGACGGCGCCGGCGGGCATCGCGGCACCTTACCACGCGGACCGGCGCGTTCACGCCGCGCGGCTGGACGATCGGTGAACCCGATGTTAGCGTCCGCCGCCGTGAGCCCGGTCCCCGTCACCGACGAGCAGCGCGCCTACTGGCGCGACGTGGACGCCGCGCACTTCGACTGGCAGACCGGCGGCGCCTACATCGCCGCCAGCGAGGCGGCGCTCCTCCAGTGCGTGGCGCTCGCGCCGGGTGAGCGGCTCCTCGAGATCGGCTGCGGCGAGGGGGCCAACCTCCACCACCTCGCCGGCCGCTTGGAGCGGCAAGCCGGCGAAAGCGGGCTGCTCCAGGCCGCGACCGGCGCGCTCTTCGGCGTCGACTTCACCCTCGGCAAGGCGCGCTTCGCGGCCGAGCGCACCGGCGCCCGCACCGCCTGCGCCGACGCCGCGCGCCTCCCGTTTTGCGATGCAGCATTCGACGCGGTGCTGGTGCGCGACCTGCTCCACCACGTCCCCGATCGCGCGGCGGTGCTGGTCGAGGCGCGGCGGGTGCTGCGGCCGGGCGGGCGCATCACGGCGATCGAGCCGAACGGGCGCAACCCGCTCATCGCGGCGCAGGCGGCGGCGATCCGCGCCGAGCGCGGGATGCTCGTCTCGACGGCGGCGCGGCTGCAGGACGAGCTGTCGCGCGCCGGCTTCGTCGCGATCTCCGTCGAGCGCCGCCAGCCGCTGCCCCTGTCCCGCGTGCTCCTCCATTACAAGCTCGGCGCGCCGTCGCTCGCCCGGCGTCCCCTGGTCGCGCGCGCCCTCGACGGCGTGGAGCGCGCCCTCGCCATCCTCCCGACGGGCCTGTGGGCCTACCTCGTCGCCTCCGCCAGGAGCCCCGCGTGACCACCCCCCCACTCGATCTCTCGCGCCAGCGCATCGTCGTCACCGGAGGCGCCGGCTTCCTCGGCTCGTTCGTCGTCGAGAAGCTGCGCGAGCGCGGCGCCCGCGAGGTGTTCGTGCCCCGCTCGGCCGACTACGACCTCGTCGACGGCGCGGCGGTGCGCCGCCTGCTCGCCGACGCCCGCCCGACGCTGATCCTCCACCTCGCCGCGCGGGTGGGCGGCATCGGCGCCAACCGCGACAACCCGGGCCGCTTCTTCTACGAGAACCTGATGATGGGCGTGCAGCTCGTCGAGGAGGCGCGCAAGGCCGGCGTCGCCAAGCTGGTCCTCACCGGCACCATCTGCGCCTACCCGAAGTTCGCGCCGATCCCGTTCCGCGAGGACGACCTGTGGAACGGCTACCCAGAGGAGACCAACGCGCCCTACGGGCTGGCGAAGAAGATGCTGCTCGTGCAGGCGCAGGCCTACCGCCAGCAGTACGGCACGAACGCGGTGGTCCTCTTCCCGGTCAACCTCTACGGCCCGCGCGACAACTTCGACCTCCACACCTCGCACGTCATCCCGGCGATGATCCGCAAGGTCGATGATGCAATGCAGCAAGGGCGCGACACCGTCGAGCTGTGGGGCGACGGCTCGCCCACGCGCGAGTTCCTCTACGTCGAGGACGCCGCGCTCGGGCTGGTGCTCGCCGCCGAGCGCTACGACGATCCCGACCCGGTCAACCTCGGCAGCGGGCGCGAGATCGCGATCAAGGACCTCGCCGAGCTGATCGGAAGGACGATGGGCTTCTCGGGCCGCTTCGTGTGGGACGCGACGAAGCCGAACGGGCAGCCGCGCCGCGCCCTCGACGTGTCGCGCGCGAAGGAGCGCTTCGGGTTCGAGGCCAAGACGCCGCTGTCCGTCGGGCTGGCGAAGACGATCGCGTGGTGGAAGGAGCAGCGGTGAGCAAGCGCGCGCTCGTCACCGGCATCACCGGGCAGGACGGCTCGTACCTCGCCGAGCTGCTCCTCGCCAAGGGCTACGAGGTCTTCGGCATCGTGCGGCGCTCGTCGTCGTTCAACACCGCCCGCATCGACGACATCTACCGCGACCCGCACGAGGAGGGCGTGCGCCTGAAGCTGGTGCACGGCGACCTCAACGACGCCTCGTCGCTGAACCGCATCCTGCGCACGGTGCGCCCCGACGAGATCTACAACCTCGGGGCGCAGTCGCACGTGCGCGTGTCGTTCGACGTGCCCGAGTACACCGGCGAGATCACCGGCCTCGGGACGGTGCGCCTGCTCGAGGCGATCCGCGAGAGCGGCATCAACCCGCGCTTCTACCAGGCCAGCTCGTCGGAGCTGTTCGGCTCGGCGCCGGCGCCGCAGTCGGAGCTGACGGCGTTCCACCCGCGCTCGCCCTACGGCGTCGCCAAGCTCTACAGCTTCTGGATCACCGTGAACTACCGCGAGAGCTACGGCATCTACGCGTGCAACGGGATCCTGTTCAATCACGAATGCGTCGCGGCCAACACGCCGCTCGTCGTGCGCCGGGCCGGCATCGTCGACGTGACGACGCCCGAGGAGCTGGTGCCGCTTCGGCGCAAGGGCCGGACGGTGCAGACGTTCGAGGTGCCCGGCGTCGAGGTGTGGGACGGCGAGCAGTGGACGGAGATCCGCGGAATCACGGCGACGCTGCGGCGCAGCAACGAGCCGGATCACCGCCTGCTGTCCATCGAGTCGCGCGCCGGTGTCGTCGAGGCGACGGCGCACCACCGCATGATCGACGCGAACCGCGAGGTCGTGCGCGCCGACCGTGTAGCGGAGGGCGGGCGCCTGCTGCTGGCGGAGCGCATGCCCGAGTCGCCGGGCTGGAGCGCGCTCACGCCGGAGCTCGCCGAGTTCCTCGGGTTGATGGCCGCCGAGGGGTACGTCGCGGAGGAGCGCAAGCTCCAGTTCACCAACAACGACCCGTCGCTGCGCGCGCGCGTCGCCGACCTCTGGCGGCGCCTCTTCCTCGGCACGGCGACGGAGTGGATCGGCGCGTCCGGCTTCAACCCGGAGCGCGGCTCGGGCCAGATCGCGCTGCGCGGCGTCCCCAGCATTGCGGAGTGGCTGCGCGAGCAGCTCTATCTCTCGGACGGCTACAAGCGCGTCCCTCCTGTGATCCTGAACGCCAGTCTCGCGTTGCAGCGCGCCTTCCTCGACGGGTACTACGCCGGCGACGGCCTCAAGGCGGGCAATGGAGAGAGCGTAAAGACGAACAGCGCGGTGCTCGCGCAGGGGCTCTGCTGGCTCTACGCGCAACAGGGGCGAGCGTGCTCGGTCTACGTGGAGCACCGCGGCGAGCGCAACTACTACCAGCTCAACGTCGCGACGGGCGACCCCCACGGCGACAAGGGCCAGCACCTGCGCAAGGACCCGGCGGAGGTGCGTCGCGTCGCCGAGGCGCCCTCGCCGAGCGAGTGGGTCTTCGACCTCGAGACCACCAGCGGCCGGTTCATGGCGGGCGTCGGGCGCGTCATCGTCCACAACAGCCCCCGTCGGGGCGAGACCTTCGTTTCGCGCAAGATCACGCGGGCGGCGACGCGCATCAAGCTCGGGCTGCAGGACAAGCTCTTCCTCGGCAACCTCGACGCGAAGCGCGACTGGGGCTTCGCGGGCGACTACGTCGAGGCGATGTGGCTCATGCTGCAGCAGGAGCAGCCCGACGACTTCGTCATCGCCACCGGCGAGACGCACACCGTGCGCGAGTTCCTCGACCTCGCCTTCGGGCGGGTGGAGCTCGACTGGAAGAAGCACGTGGAGATCGACCCGCGCTACTTCCGCCCCGCCGAGGTCGACGAGCTGTGCGGCGACATGACGAAGGCGCGCCGCCTCCTCAAGTGGGAGCCGCGCGTGCGCTTCCCGCAGCTGGTGGAGATGATGGTGGACGCCGACCTCGCCGACGTGCAGCGGCGGGGCGGCCGGCGCGAGCGTGACGAGTGACGAGCAGCGCTGGCGCCTGATCCGCGGCGACTGCCTCGCCGGGATGGCCGCGCTCCCCGAGCGATCGTTCGACCTGGCGATCGCCGACCCGCCCTACGGCGCGGCGACCGCGTCGGAGTGGACCCTCGCCGGCGGGCACGAGCTGCCGCGCTTCGGCGGCGCGTGGCGCCTCGCCGACCACGACTGGGACCGCCTCGCGGGCGTGGACGGGCTGCGCTTCACGCTGGCGTGGCTCTCGTCGCTCGGGCGGCTGGTCAAGCCCGAGGGCTCGATCTGGATCCACGCCACCTACCACAACGCGGGGATCGTCAACGTCGCCTGCCAGGCGCTCGGGCTGGAGATCATCAACGAGGTGATCTGGTACAAGCGCAACGCCTTCCCCAACCTGTCGCGGCGCCGGCTCACCGCGAGCCACGAGACGATCTACTGGGTCCACACCGGCGGGCCGCGCCGACGGCGATACCGCTTCAACTACGACGCCGCGCGCGCCGCCGCCTTCGACGGTGACGCGCTGAAGGAGCCGGGGCGCCAGCTGCGCACGGTGTGGGACGTGCCGAACAACAAGTCGCGCGAGGAGCTGGCCTTCGGCCGCCACCCGACGCAGAAGCCGCTCCGGCTGCTCGAGCGGATCTTCCTCGTCGCGGGCACGCCGGGCGGGCGCTTCCTCTCGCCGTTCTCCGGCAGCGGCAGCGATCTCGTCGCCGCGGTGCGCGCGGGGATGCACGCCACCGGGTTCGAGATCGACGAGCGGTACCACGCCATCGCCGCCCGGCGCCTGGCCGCGCTCCCACGCGGATGAACGGCCTTGCCGCGACGGGCGCGGCGCCGATCTCCTCTACGATGCGTTACCGGATCAACGTGGACCGCGTCGGCGTGCGGCGCCTCGACGGGCGCTGCCCCTTCGACGGGGAGCGAGGCGTGTTCCGCGGCACGGCGCTCTTCTGTCCGCGCTGCGGAGCGCTGCTGGGCGGGATCTGATCGCTACTTCGCGGCGCCGGTGTGGTCGCCGCCCGACGGGGCGCAGTGGGCGCAGCAGCCCTCGCAAGGCTTGCGTCCCCACTCGTAGCTCAGCGCGACGTTGACGATGTGTCCCACTCCCGTCGAGTAGGTGGCGGGGAACTCCGTGTAGGTGGACTTCGCCTGCAGAGTGATGCCGGCCATGTAGCCGACCCCGACGCCGAAGCCGCGGAACTTGTAGCCGACGCCGCCCGCGACGAGCACCTTGTCGCCGACCGGCACCGACGGCTGGAAGTACTCGAGCGGGATCGCGCCCGCCTCGTAGCCGAGGCCGAGGCGCAGCGCCACCGGCCCTATGAGGTACTCGCCGCCGACGCGCACCGACCACTCGTCTTTCCAGCCCTGGTACGACGAGAAGCCGGGCGTCTTTCCGTCCGGGAAGGTGACCGCCAGCTCCTGAAAGTCGGACCACAGCGTGACGTGGACGTCGGCGGTGATGGTGAGGTTGCGCAGCGGGAAGGCCGCCAGCCCGAGGGTGAAGTTGTGCGGGAAGACGAGCGAGGTCTTGCCCTTCTGGTCGTACACCTGGTCCTTCAGCTCGAGCGGCGCCTCGAAGTGCGCCAACAGGTCGGCGTCCATCGTCGAGCCGCTGCGGTAGGAGAAGCCGGCCTGCAGCCAGCGCGGCACCACCTTCACCAGCACGCCCACGTTGAAGCCGACGGTCGTGCCGCTGCCGCCGACGCGGGCCGTGCCCTCCTGGTCGGCGAACTGCACCCCGCGCGTGTAGTCGAGCGAGCCGAGCGTCACGTCGAGGCCGGCGGCGAACGCGATGAAGTCCACCGGACGGAAGGCGATCGCCGGGTTGAGGGTGACCGTCTCGAGGTTGATCTTGTCGACGACGAAGCGGCCGGGGAACGGCTGCGCGCCGCCGGTCCAGTCGACGCCGGCGCCGTACTGCGTGAAGGCGCCGAAGCCCACCGCGACGTAGCGACCGATGTGCTGCGTGAGGTAGACCGTCGGCAGGAAGAAGTTGCCCTGCTGCGAGTTCACGGTCGTCGGGTTCATCCCGGCGGTGGTCAGCTGGAAGCCCTGGGTGGCGTAGGCGCCGCCGATCATGGCGCTGCCGCCGTCCATCATCGCCATGCCGGCCGGGTTGTAGAAGACCGCCGAGGCGTCGTCGGCTTTGGCCACGTTGGCGCCGGCCATCGCCGTGCCCTGGGGCGACTGCTCGTACAGCTCGAAGCCCGCCCCGTGTGCCTGCGCGCCGACGGCGAGAAGTGCCGCGGCGACCGCGCCCGCGACGTGCGACTGCGAAAAAACCCTGCGCATGGTCGTCTCCATCAGGGGGCGGTGAGGGTGGCGCCGGCGGAGGTGATGAAGCCGACCGCCTGCTGCTGGCCGCTAACGGTGCCGGTCCCCGGCGGGTACTCGAACAGGAAGCCGTGCGGCGCTCCGGGGAAGAACGTCGAGACCTTCGTGTAGTCGGCCTGCTCGCCCTCGACGTGGCCGGCCATGTCGAGCGGCAGCCCGATCTCTCGCGCGAGCGCCTCGGTGTACGGGTTGCCGATCACCATGTCGTCGCCCGCCTCCTGCACGATCACCGTCTTCGGCGCCCCGGCGAGCGCCAGGTAGCCGGTCAGGTACTTGCCGAAGTTCGCCGGGTCGGCGGGGTCCATGATCCAGCGCAGCGTGTTGAGCAGGAAAAAGTAGGGGCGCGTGCCCGGTGTGAGGCCGTTGGCCTGGAGCAGCGGCGTGAGCAGGCTGCCGAAGGTCGGCGAGTTGGCGATCAGGTCGGCGAGGTGCCCGCCGGGGACGTTGAGCACGGCGGTCGTCGGCGCGGCGGTCGCGGCCATGAACAGCGTGCCCTCGATGCCGCCCAGCGACTGCCCGAGGTACGCGGTCTGCGTGCCGTCGATCTTGAAGCCCTTCTGGGCGAGCGTGTTGGCCAGCTCGGGGCCGGCGAGCACGCGCTGCACCTGCGACAGGTCGAGCACGTGCTGGCGCAGGTTGTCGCGGATGGCGAAGAGGTTGGAGAGGTTGATGAAGGCACTGCCCGTCGCCACGGGATCGCACTCGCGGACCGGCTTGCCACTCACGTTGTGCGTCATGCACAGGCTGCTGTCGGCGGCGAAGTCGTTCGAGCAGGCGCCCGTGGCCTTGTTGCAGGTGCCGCCCATCGCGCACTGCGCGTCGGAGTCGCAGGCGACGGCGAGCGAGGTCGAGCAGGTGCCGTCGGGCTTGCACGTGCCGCCGGCGGCGCACTGCTTGTCGCTGGTGCAGATCGCGCGGCCGCCGTGGTAGTTGATGTCGATCGCGATCGTCGCCCAGCCCTGCGCGGCGAAGGCCTCGGCGATGTAGCGCGCATCGCCGCGCCAGCGTGTGAAGCCGTGCTGCACGATGGCGATCGGCGCGCCCGAGGGGGGCGTCTTCGCCGCGGTCGGCAGCGACATGAGGAAGTCGATCTCCACGTCGTTGCCGCCGGCGAGGTCGAGCGTCCCGTCGGCGCCGAGCGCGAGGTGAGTGTGCAGCTTGCCGAACGCGAGGCTGTCTACGTCGCCCGCGTCCTGGCCGAAGAGCTTCCCCGCGGCGGGCTCCACGTCGACCTGATCCACGGCGGTCGACAGATTCTTGTCCGTCGGGTACTTCGCGATCGAGAGGAGGTCCTGCGTGATCGAGACGGTGTGGAACGCCCACACCATCGCCACGTCGTCGCGATTCACCTTCTTCAGCATGCTGAGCTGGGTCCACAGGTTCATCGACGGGTCGCTCGGGTTGTCGAACGCCAACCGCAGCCCCTCGAGCTGCTTCGCCGAGGCGTCGTCGAGCAGCGACGGCACCTGCGACCCCATCGGCGCGCCCATGCAGGGGCCGCTCATCTCCATGCCCGAGCAGAACAGCGGCGAGCGGCTCTTCACGAGCTGCATCACCGGCGACGGGCGCAGCGCGCGGCCGGCCGCGTCGGTGACGCCCTTGGTGAAGACGGCCACGTAGAGCGAGTGGTCGGGCATCAGCGCCGGGTCCGGCGTGATGGTGACGAGCCCGTCGTAGTTCCCGCCGCTCTCCGTCTCGCCCTGCACCGAGTAGCTCGGCTGCCGCACCGGCGACGTGACGTTGAAGACGATCACCGATTCGTCGGGCGTGAAGTGGGTCGGCGCCTTCCCATCGGCGGTGTCCACGTCGAGGGTGAGGTTGCCGGTGGTGGAGAAGCCGTCGAGCTTGTTGAGGCCCGCGATGAGCGCCTTTTGGGAGGCCGGCGCGTTCTGGTCGACCGGCAGGTTCACCTTGTTCGTCGTCTGGTCGAGCAGCACGTCGTTCGGCATCGGGATTCGGCCCGTCGTCGGATCGAACACCGCGAAGGGGCCCGTCGCGATCGTGAAGGTCCACAGCAGGACCACGTCCTCGCGCTTGCGGGTCGTGCCGGCTGCGTCGAGCACGCCGGGGTGCTCGTTGAGCAGCCCGTCGAAAACCACCCGAAGGTCCTCGAGCTGCGCCGCCTGCGCGAAGGTGAGCCCGAGCGCCGGCACGCACGTCATCGGGTACTGCCCGGAGGTCTTGTCGCGCGTGCAGGCGCACGTCGGGTCGCTGCCCGCGGGGCAGGTGAGGAGCGGCGCGCTGCTGCGGGTGAAGAAGGTGAAGGGCGCGCCCACCACCGGGCTGCCGTCGGCCGCCTTCACGCCGTTCGGGTCGGAGCCGCCGAAGATCGCCGCGAGGTAGGTGTGGCCGAGCGCCAGCTGCTTCTTCGGGGCCACGGTGATCGACTTGCCGTCGGACGACGGCGCCGCGGCGACGTCGTCGGGGCCGAGCGGGCTCTTCGCCGTCAGGTCGATCAGCACCACGGAGCCGGCCATGGCCTGGTCGCCGACGGTGACGCTCTCGGGGCGCAGCGCGCCCGTAAACTTGGCGACGATCGGCGTCGCCGGGGGGAAGCCGTCGAGCGTGCGCAGGTAGGCGTTGAACTCGAGCTGCGCGGGGCTGTCCATCGGGCCGTCGGGGACCGCGAGGAGGCCGGTCGCCGGATCCTTCGCCAGGTCGTTCGGCAGCGGCACGTCCGGCGGCATGGCCTGCGGGTCGTACCGCGCCACCACCGTCGCTGGGACTGGGTTCTGCGGCACGTCCGGGGCGCAGCCGCCCATCAATGCGGCGGCGCAGAGGAGCGATTGGAGCGTCAGGCGGCGCATCGTCACCTCGGGCGAAAAGTTCGGGGAGCATAGGCATGGCCCCGACGGGGGGTCAAGCGAGCGGAGACGCTCGCCGAGGGGCGGGCGAGAGCGGCGAACGGTGGGTCCCTACTCGATGTCGTTCAGCATGTAGAGGCCGGTGCCGCCGCTGATGATGTACTCGGTGTCGACCGTGGCCGAGCGCTGGTAGAAGGAGTAGGTGGCGTTGCAGTCGAGGTCGGCGCTGGCCTGCACCTGGTACAGGTCGCCGAGCGTGGCGCCCGATCCCACCGCGACCGTCTGGTAGGAGAAGTAGAAGGGATCGTCCACCGAGAAGTTGATCGCCTGCCAGGCGTTGTTCTGCCACACCGTCTGCCAGGCCGCGACGTTGGGGGCGCACTTCCGCCCGACCTGCGCGCAGCACTGCCCGAGCCCGGGGTTCCAGGGGGCCTGGGTGGGGAACTGGCGCTTGAGGATCGAACCGTCGCTGGTTCCGTGCTCGGCGAGGTAGTAGGTGACCGTCGAGTCGAACATCTTGCGGAGGTTCATCGACGCCTCGATCGTCTTCGAGCGGCGGATGTAATGGATGAAGGCGGGGATGGCGACCGCGGCGAGGATGCCGATGATCGCGACCACGATCATCAACTCGACGAGCGTGAATCCCCTGCGCAGCCTCGCGACCATCGATGACCTCCCGGGACCCGTATGCCGCTTCGGGCTGGTGGGCGTTCCCCTCGCCGATTTTGTGGCCCCTGTCCTGGCGGCGTCCCTGCGCCCATCCGTGGGGCCGGCACTCTAGGCCAGGGGCGGCCGGGGGACAAGGGGCAACTGGGCGCACTGTCGCCGCCCGCCTTGCCGGCCGTCATGCGAGTCCGTTATGATTCGTCGCCCGGCCAGTTCGCCGGCGTCTCGAGGTCGTCATGGGCTGCAAGTCGCTCCTCGCCTCGCTCCTCCTCCCCGCGACCGCGCTGGGGCAGACGCACACCTGGACCACCGACGCCGACTTCGACGCGGGGCAGCTGGTGCAGGCCGCGCACGCGAACCCGCCGGCCGGCGATCTCGTCCTCGGCCCGACGCCGGTGACGAAGACGACCATCGTCTGGGCGACCAACTACTACCCGTCGTGGGTCCTCAAGCTCGACACCAGCACCGGCAAGCAGCTCGGTCGCTACGACGCTGCGCTCGTGTCGCTCAACGGCGTCCCGACGGGCGCCCGGCCGCCGCGCGAGTGGTGCAACTGGGCGAACGCCGGCAACTGCCCGGGCCGCGTCGCCGTCGACAACAACGGCGACGTCTGGATCGACAACCGCGCCTTCGGCAACCAGGGCACGTTCACCAAGTTCTCCGGCTTCCCCGAGCACTGCATCGATCGCAACCACAACGGCGTGATCGACACAGCGCATGACGCCAACGGCGACGGTGTGATCGACGTCGACGACCCGAAGGAGTTCTACGGCCAGAACGACGAGTGCATCCTCACCACGCTCCCCGTCGGCCCCAACAACGAGTGGCCGCGCGCGGTCATCGTCGATCGCAACGGCAAGATCTGGGGCTGCACCCACCAGGACGGCTGGTGCTATCGCTACAACCCGAACGATCCGGTGGTGCTCGAGGCGAAGGTCCACGTCCCCGGCAACCCGTATTCGGGCGCCGTCGGCGGCCAGTACGTTTTCATCTCCAGCTCCACCGGGCCCGCCAGCCGCATCAACGTCGACACGCTCGCCGTCGACACCGCGCCCTGCCCGGGCACCTACGGCGTGGTCGGCGACCCCTCGGGCAACGTGGCCTGGCTGGGCGGCTACTTCACCACCGAGGGCATCTACAAGGCCGACTTCACCAACCACACCTGCACGCACTATTCGACCGGCACGAGCGTCACCGCGATGACACTGGACCTCAACGGCACCGTCTGGGCGGCGGGCTACTCGAGCAACGTCGTGCACACCTTCAATTCGCAGGGCGCTCCGCAGGGCGACCACCTCGCCGGCGGCAGCAACCCGCACGGCCTCTCGGTCGACTTCCAGGGATTCATCTGGACGATCCTCGATAACGGGCCGGCGGTCGGCAAGCTGAGGTCCGACGGCTCGATGGTCAGCACCTATTCGATCAGCGCCCCGCGCTACAACGCCTCCTGGGCTACGCCCTACATCTACTCCGACTTCACCGGCATCCAGGTGAACCGGATCGCCCCCTACACGTACTTCGGCACGTGGACGGGGACGTTCGACGGCGGCGCCGACGGGATCCCATGGTCGAGCGTGATGTTCAATCAGGAGCCGCAGGGCGCCACGCCGTGCGACCAGCCCAACAACCGCTGCACGTCGCTGAAGGTGTTCGTGCGCGCCGCCGACGATCCCAGCAAGCTGCCGATGGTCGGCTTCACGCCGGTGAGCAACGGCGTCGCGCTCAAGGGCATCGCCGGCCACTTCGTGCAGATCGAGGCGGACATGAAGGGCCCGGGCTACCTGACGCCGGTGCTCTCCGACGTGACGGTGGTCGGTCCGTGCGGCCAGGGGATCAGCGACGCGTGCTGCATCCGCGACACCGACTGCGACGACCACAACGCCTGCACCGTCGACGTCTGCCCGTCGCCGGGAGCGAAGTGCACGCACACGCAGAAGCCCACGTGCTGCAACGTCGACGGCGACTGCGACGATCACAATGCCTGCACGACCGACAAGTGCCCGGCGCCGGGAGGCGCGTGCACCAACGTGGCGATCGCCGGCTGCTGCACCAGCGACCCCGACTGCGGCGACGGGGACCTGTGCACGCAGGACGTCTGCTCGGCGATGGGCGGGATGGGCGGGACGTGCACGCACCCGCCGATCATGGGCTGCTGCAACTCGAACCAGGATTGCGACGACGGCAACTCCTGCTCGATCGACCTGTGCTCGGGGGCGGGCGGGGTGTGCAGCCACTTCGCGCGCGGCGGCTGCTGCAACGTCGACGCGGACTGCGACGACGGCAACACCTGCACCCCGGACCAGTGCTCGGGGCAAGGCGGCACCTGCACGCACACCGTGGCGGCGAACTGCTGCAACGTCGACGCGGACTGTGACGACGGAATGGATTGCACGACCGACAAGTGCTCGGGCCCGGGCGGCATGTGCAGCCACGAGCAGAAGATGAACTGCTGCAGCTCGCCGACCGACTGCAGCGACGGCAACGCCTGCACGCTCGACACGTGCGACAAGGGGACGTGCAACCACGAGCCGATCCTCCGCTGCTGCAACCTCGACGCGGAGTGCGACGATCAGAACGTGTGCACGACGGACAACTGCACGGGCCCGGGCGGGACGTGCGTGCACAAGCAGGTGGCGAACTGCTGCAACCTGAACAGCGACTGCGACGACCACGACCCGTGCACCGCCGACAAGTGCACCGGCGCGGGAGGGATGTGCACGCACGATCCGGTGGGCGCGGGCTGCTGCCGCGCCGACCGCGACTGCGACGACGGGAACGCCTGCACGACGGACCGCTGCAACGGCGGCTCGACGTGCGAGCACACGCCGCTGGCGAACTGCTACTGCGTCAGCGACGACCAGTGCCCGACGGGCCAGCGGTGCGTCGAGCACTCGTGCGCAGTGCCTGGCGACGGCGGGACAGGGGCGGCCCAGGAGGCGTACGCGAGCGGACTGTCGAGCTTCGGCGGGTGCAGCGTCGGCGCCGGCGCGGCATCGCGTCCCTCGACGGGCCTCGCGCTGTTCGGTCTCGCCGCGCTCATCCTCCTCGCTCGCCGCTCCCGGCGCTGAGCGGCGACCACACGTACAGCGATTCGATCGTCACCTCGGCGCGCCCGTGGAGCGTGGCCTGCGAGGAGCGGCCGCCGGACAGCTCCATCCGCAGGAGTCCGAGCGACGGTGGCAGCGGCTCGCCATAGCTGCGCACGCCGCGCCGCCCATCGTAGCTGAGCAGGAAGGGCACGGCTCGCCGCTGCAGCTCCGCGAGCGCGGCGAGGAGGCGCGCCCTCGCCAGACCCTGGTGATAGCGCTTGTCGCGCCCGTCGGTGGTGCCCTGCCAGGGCGGGTCGAGGTAGACCAGGTCATCGGGGCCCGCGTCGGCGATCGTCGCCTCGAAGTCCCCCGCGCGGAGCTCGGTGCGGCCGCCCAGCAGCGCCGATGCCGCCACCAGCTCGCTCCGCATGCGCTCGGGTCGCCGTCCGGTGCGCCGGCGGTCGGGCGACTGGTTGAACGCCCCGGCGCGGCTCCAGCGCGGCGCGCTCTTCGCGCAACGCGCGAGCAAATACAGGAGCGCCGCCGGATCGCAGTCGCGGTTGTAGCCGGCGCGGACGGCGCCGTAGTCGCCCGCGCGCCAGAGCCGCTCGTACGCGTCGGCCAGGCGGTCGGGCGCGGCCAGTATCTCGCGCCAGATCCCCATCAGCGGCGCGAGCGAGTCGCCGACGACGAAGCGTTCGGCCAGCCGCGCCTCCGCCGCCGCCAGCGTGATCGCCGCCGAGCCGGCGAAGGGCTCGAAGAGGCGGCGCGGGCGCCGGCCGCCCACCGTCGCGAGGATCGCTCCGCTGAGGCATCGCTTGCTGCCCTGGTAGGGGATGGGATGGGGCGGCGCCACGGGCGCACTGTCGCGGGTCTCGGGCGCCTCGGCAAGGGGGGCGCGCTGCGGCCTTCCCGTCGGGCGGGCGCTCTGCTAACGTCCCCCCAACACCCCCCGAGGAGCTGCACCATGCCTACGCTCCGCGCCCGTCTCGCATTCGTCGCCCCGTTCCTCGTTCCGACGCTCGCCACCGCGCAGACGAAGACGTGGACCACCGACGGCGACTTCGACGCCGGCCAGCTCGTGCAGGCCGCCCACGCCAACCCGGCCGCCGGCGACCTCGTGCTCGGCCCGACGCCCGTCACCACCACGACGAACACCTGGGCCTGTCACACCCAGAGCGCGATGGTGGTGCGCATCGACACCGGCACCGGCAAGCAGACCGGGCGCTACGACTCGGCGCTCCAGTTCGTCAACGGCGTCCCCACCGGGGCGCAGCCCGAGTTCGGCGGCAACTGGCCCCGCCGCGTCGCCGTCGACAACAACGGCGACGTATGGATCCCGAACGCCACGCTCGCCAACACGCAGGGCACGCTGTCGAAGTTCTCCGGCTTCCCCGAGCACTGCATCGACCGCAATCACAACGGCGTCATCGACACCTCCCACGACGCCAACGGCGACGGCATCATCCAGACCTTCGATCCCAACGAGTTCTTCGGCCAGAACGACGAGTGCATCCTCAATACGCTTCCCGTTCCGCCGGGACAGAACAACACCTGGCCGCGCGGGGTGGCGATCGACCGCAACGGCAAGGTCTGGGTGTCGACGTTCATCACCGGCTACGTCTATCGCTACAACCCCGCCGATCCGGTCACCCTCGAGGCGACGGTCTACGTCGGCAGCGGCCTGTACCTGCATCCCTACTCGCTCGCGAGCGGCGGACAGTGGGTGTTCGTCGGCAACTCCGGCGGCGGCACCGAGCACCGGATCAACATCGAAACCCTCGCCGTCGAGAGCCTCGACTGTCCCTCGTCCTACGGCGCGCTCATGGCCACCCCCGATGGGACGCTCTCCTTCTATGGCGGCTACGGCGGAGGCATCGTGCGCGCCGACTGGGTCAACCGGACCTGCAAGGTATACCCCGGCGCGGGCAACTCCAGCTACTACACCGTGCTGCTCGACAAGGACATGAACGTCTGGCTTGCCAACCTGAACCGCCCGAGCATCAGCAGGTTCGATCTCAACGGCACCTACCTGGGCGACCATCCGATCGCCGCCGGCCTTCTCCACGGGCTGTCGCAAGGCTTCGACGGCTTCATCTGGGGCAACGGCTACAGCAGCAACATGGACGTGGTGAAGATCGACTCCAACACCGGGATGCAGCAGGCGGCCTACCGCTACGACTGCCCCGGTTGCTCCAACCCGACAGGAGTGAACTACAGCTCGTACCTCTACTCGGACTTCACCGGCTTCCAGGTCAACCGCCTGGCGCCGTACGTCTACTTCGGCACGTGGACGGGGACGTTCGACGGCGGCGCCGACGGGATCCCGTGGTCGATGGTGACGTTCAATCAGGAGCCGCAGGGCGCCGCGCCGTGCGACCAGCCGAACAATCGCTGCACGTCGCTACGGGTGTTCGTGCGCGCCGCCGACGATCCCAACAAGCTGCCGATGGTGGGCTTCACGCCGGTGAGCAACGGTGCGGCGCTGAAGGGCATCGCCGGCCACTACGTGCAGATCGAGGCGGACATGAAGGGCCCGGGCTACCTGACGCCGGTGCTCTCCGACGTGACGGTGGTCGGTCCGTGCGGCCAGGGGATCAGCGACGC